>JBDTQQ010000075.1:0-8400 GCA_039932075.1 Pseudarthrobacter sp.
AGCCATCATCGTGGGAATCGTTTTTGTACTCCTGAAATGGCGGGGGCCGCTGGAGCTCGTTGGCCACGCGGCCAACCAACTTGGCCGCAACGGACGGGCCGGACCCGGTTAGCAGGCCGGTGCTACTCGGCCCTCGGCTCGGGCCTCGTCAGGGCCGGTTTGAGTTGCAGACGCCCATGCGGTGCACCCTCAGCTGGCGGGAACGTTACCGCGGAAGAGTCGGCCGGCGTCCCGCATGGAGGCACGCGCGCGTTTGCGGTCCCCGGCGGCGTCATAGGCGCAGCTCAGTCGGAACCAGGAGCGCCAGTCCTCGGGAGCGGCTTCAGCTTCGGCCCGGTACTTCTCGAACTCCTGGTCAGCCGCTGCCCGGATGATCCGACCCGCGGGAGTCCGCGGGAGGTCGTCCACGGGCAGCCCGCCCTCGGCTTCCAGGATGCGGGCCATTTTTTCAGTGCGGGCCCCGAACATCAGTTCCCGGATGAGGGCCCAGGCGCCGACGATGGGCAGCACGAGATACGCGGCACCGATGGCCTTGGCCGCAGGGTTGTTGTCCGTGAGCAGCAACAGGGACCGCTGGAAGGACACTACGAGGTAGAAGACCAGCAGCAGCGTAACGGCCCCCACCCAGATCTTGGTGCGGTTCTTCCGGAACGCAGCGAGGAAAGCGCCCACGGCCTAGAGCCCCAGGTCCAGGTAGCCGTCCAGGCCCACCGTCAGCCCCGGATTCGCCGCGACATTGCGGACGCCCAGGAGTACACCGGGCATGAAGGAGGCACGGTCAAAGGAGTCGTGCCTGATTGTCAGCTGCTCCCCCGGGCCGCCGAGCAGGACTTCCTGGTGTGCCACGAGTCCGCGAAGCCTGACGCTGTGAACGCGCACTCCGTCCACGTCGCAGCCCCGGGCGCCGGCGAGTTCGCTGGTGGTCGCGTCTGGGCTGGCCGGCACGTGCGCCGCTGCCCGTCCCGCGGCGATGAGTTGGGCGGTCCGGACGGCGGTTCCGGAGGGTGCATCCACCTTGTCCGGGTGGTGCAGTTCGATGATTTCCACGGATTCAAAGTACTGGGCGGCCTTGGCGGCGAACGCCGAGGCAAGTACCGAGCCGAGGGCGAAGTTGGGGGCGATCAGCACGCCCGTTTCGGGGTGCTTCGCGAGAAGGGCTTCGAGGGCGGCGAGCCGGGTGGCGTCCCATCCAGTGGTTCCCACCACGGCGTGCATACCGTGCTCGACGGCGTACCGTACGTTCGCTTCGGTGCTCCCGGGAACGGTGAGATCGACCACGAATTCGGCTCCGGAGGCGGCCAGCTGATCGAGCGAATCGCCGCGCCCCAAGGCGGCTACAAGCGTCATATCGGCGGCGGCTTCAACAGCCTTGACGGCTTCGGCGCCCATGCGCCCGTTGGCGCCAAGGACAGCCACACGGCTGGGAGCGGGGTGTTGTTCGGTCATGCCTTTAACCCTACCGTCGGGCCGGGCACGGGACGGAACCCGCAGACGTGCGTTACCTCGCATGCGTCGGGTTTCGCGCGGAAGCGGCCGTCCGCCACCACCGGCATTAACTGACCGCCGCAGTCAGCTCCCCGCGCCCACCCATTCGACGGTGCCGTCGCTGAAGAACTGTTCCTTCCAAATCGGAACCTGTTCTTTGATCCTGTCCACCAACTCGGAGCACACGGCAAAGGCCTGGCCCCGGTGGGCAGCAGAGACGGCGCATACCAACGCGGGATCACCGATTTCCAGCGCACCGACGCGGTGCGCAGCCCAGATCCGTACAGGCTGCATGCCGGACTCACCTTCTGAGTGCTCGGCGACAAGGGCAGCGACGACGTCGGCCATCACCTGGTGGGCCGTGGGGTGCGCACTGTAGCTGAGACGCTCGACGGCCTTGCCGCCGTCGTGATTCCTTACCACGCCGCTAAAGCTGACAACAGCGCCGGCGGTGTCCGACTCGACGGCGGCGATGGCCTGATCCACGGAGATCGGCTCCTCGCTCAGCACCGCATTTACCACTTCGAAAACTGATTCAGTGCCCATTCCGGCCCTCCAACTGGTCGCAAAGGTGCGCAATCACGGGATCCAGTACGGAAAGCCCGTCCATGACACCCTTTGGCGAACCCGGCAGGTTGACGATAAACGTGCGGCCGGCAGTTCCGGCGTAGCCCCGGCTCAGCACGGCAAGCGGAGTCTTGGCCGCCCCGGCACGCCTGACGGCCTCCATAATTCCCGGTATCTCACGGTCCAGCAGGGGCAGAGTGACGTCAGGGGTCCGGTCGTCCGGGCTGAGTCCGGTCCCGCCGCTGGTGATGACGACGGCGGGGTGCTGGGTCAGGAGGGCACGGATGGCCGCGCCTACGGGCTCACCGTCCGGGACCACCATGGCAGGGAACGTCTCGAAGCCGTGTTCGGTCAGCCAATCGATGATCACGGGGCCGGTCTCGTCGTCGTAAATGCCGGCTGCGGCCCGGGTGGAGGCGATGACAACCCCGGCTTTCCGGCCCTGCACCTCACCGTGCGTGTGGTTCTCGTGGGTGTGCGGCTCAGGCGTATGCGGCTGAGGCAAGAAAGTGTGTTCGGTGGTTCCGCTCATAGTGTCCAGTCCCCGCTCTTGCCGCCGCTTTTCGCCAGCACTTTGATGTCGGTCAGTACTGCGTGCTTGTCGACGGCCTTGATCATGTCGTAAACACTGAGTGCCGCAACAGACGCCGCCGTGAGCGCTTCCATTTCGACTCCGGTAACACCGCGGGTCTTAACCGTGGCCAGGATGTCCACGGACTCCGCCCCCAATTCAAAGTCGACCGTGACTTTGGAGAGCGGCAGCGGATGGCACAGCGGAATGAGTTCAGGTGTCTTTTTGGCCGCCATGATGCCCGCGACCCGCGCGACGGCCAGGGCGTCGCCCTTGGGCAGGCCGCCGGAGCCGAGCAGGCCCAGCACTTCGCTTGTTGTGCGGACGGTGGCTGTGGCGGTGGCTTCCCGGGTGGTTTCGGCCTTGGTTGACACGTCCACCATCTGGGCGCTGCCGTCCTGGCGCAGATGGGTCAGCGCCGGTGGGCTTTGTTCTGGATTCACAGCATCCATACTTCCACCTCGTCACCCTCGGCGAGCGCCGAGACCCCAGCCGGGACATGAACGAGCGCGTTGGAGCCTGCCAGGGCGTGCATGAGGTGGGAGCTGTCGCCGCCTTCCAAGCGGACACTGCCGTCAGCCTGGAAGCTTCCGCGGCGGACCTGGTGTTTGTGTTCCGGGGACGTGAGTCCGTGGGCCAGCCGTGCTCGGATGGTGGTCCGGGGGGCGGGCGAGCCAAACATTTCGGAGAGCACCGGCCGCAGGAACATTTCAAAGGACACCAGGCAGCTCACGGGATTGCCGGGAAACCCCAGGAAGGGCACGCCGTCGAACATCCCGATACCCTGCGGGCCACCGGGCTGCATGGCTACGTGCACAAACTCGGTGGCCTGGCCGTCCATCGCCTGCCGGACCACTTCGTAGGCTCCCTTGCTGACCCCGCCGGTGGTGACAACCAGGTCCACGGACCCGGTGTGGCTGCGCAGCAGCGTCCGAAGTTCTTCGGGCCGGTCAGAGGCGATGGCGGTGCGCACCACAGTTAGGCCGGCCTGCCGCAGGGCGCTCTCCAGAAGGGTCCCGTTGGAGTCGTAGATCTTGCCGGCCGGCAGCGGCCGGCCCGGCGCAACCACTTCATCCCCGGTGGTGGCCAGCAGAACCGTCACGGTCCGGTGCACAGCCACCTCCCCGATGCCCAGGGCCGCCAGCAGTCCAAGCTGTGCCGGCCCCAGGAACGTTCCGGCTGCCAGCGCCCGCTCCCCCGCCGCAATATCACTGCCGGCGGCGCGCACAAAGGTGCCTTCCGCCGTCGCGGGCAACCACACAGTGCTTGCTGCTCCGGGGACGGGAAAACTGTCCGGGACGGCACGTTCCACAGGTATAACGGCGTCAGCACCGGCAGGAATCATGGCGCCGGTCATGATGGGGGCGGCTGTGCCGCGCTCAAGCGGCGCGGGCGTGGCACCTGCCGGAACCGGGTCAACGATCCGCAGCTCCGCGCCGCCGTCGGGCAGGTCCGAACTGTTGATGGCGAAGCCGTCCATTTGGGAGTTCGCGAACGGCGGGAGGTTCAGGGGCGCCGTAATGTCATGGGCGAGGCCCTTCCCCAGCGCGTCCCGCAGAAGCAGCGTTTCCGCCTTGCTCTCGGTCAGCAGGGGCGCGAGCAGGTCGGCGACGGCGGCACGATGCTCGGCTACAGACCGCGACTGGTGCGGGGCAGCACCGTGCTGGTGCGGAGGGCTGTGCATAGTCCTGCCTTCGGTGGACGCGGTCACGGATTAACGTCAACTCTAACGGTGTGGAAGCCGGTGGCCCCGTCCGGCGCAACCGGCCGGCGCTCCTCAGCCTGCGGATCACCGTTGAGGTCCGTGATGCGGACCTGGACTTCGTACTGGCCCGGCGTCAACTGCATGCCCAGCTGCCATTGGTACCACGTATCCAAGGAAATTCCGGGGGCGAGGTCGGCCTGCTGCCACGGTCCGCGATTGACGCGCAGCTCCACTTTGCCGACGCCGGTGTGCTGCGACCAGGCCACGCCGCCGAACATCACCCGGCCCGATCTGACTCCCCTGCCGCTGCGGGGAACATCTATCCGGGACGCCGTCTTGATGGGGCCGCGCTCGGACCAGCCACGGGGCGTCCAATAGCCTTCGTCGTTGGCGAATCTGGTGACGCGGAGCTCCGTGAGCCACTTGGTGGCGGATACGTAGCCGTAGAGGCCAGGCACAATCATCCGTACCGGGAAGCCGTGTTCGAGCGGCAGCGGTTCGCCGTTCATCCCGACTGCCAAAATGGCGTCCCTGGTGTCGGTGAGGACCTCCAGCGGTGTGCCTGCGGTCCAACCGTCGGAGCTTCGTGACAGCACCATGTCTGCACCGGCCTGTGGGCCTGCCAAGGCGAGCAGTTCCCGCACCGGCCACCCAAGCCAGCGGGCGTTGCCGATCAGGTCGCCGCCCACTTCGTTGGACACGCAGGCGATGGTGACGTGCCGTTCGATCAGTGGCTTGGCCAGGAGGTCAGCCAGGTTCAGTTCGATTTCCCGGTCCACCATCCCTGTCACCCGGAGTGTCCAGGTATCGGGATCAATGACCGGGACGATCAGGGCGGTGTCGATCCGGTAGAAGTCGCTGTTCGGCGTGACCAGCGGCTGCATTCCGTCCAGGCCTACCTCAGCACCCGCCGGAATCGCGGGTGCCGCAGAAGCCGCATCCGGCAGCTTCAGCTTCTCGCGGGCAGTGCTGATGCCCGCGGCCGCACCCCGCCAGACGCCGGCAATGATCCCGCCCACAGCCGTCACCGCGGCAGTGGTTGCCAGGACCTGCAGGAACGTGCGCCGCCCGGTACCGTGCGTCCCGTCTGGGGCCGACTTGTCCGCTGGACCATCTTCCTTGAGCCGGCTGATGAGGAACCGCAACAGGAGGGCGCCGCCCACCGCTGCGGTCAGAGGGACCGGAACGGCGCCGGGAGTCAGCTGCGCGCGGGTCAGGACGGCTGCGAGCCCAACGAGCCCAAAGACGGCCATCACGGCCGCGCCGGCGAAGCGTCTTCGCTGCTCCAGGATTCCGGCGAGGCCCCCGACGGCTGCAATGACGAGTAGCATGCCAGCCACGAATACTGCCTTGTCGGCCGTGCCGAACAGGCCGACGGCCCACTCCTTTACGCCCGGCGGAAGCGCGTCGATCAAGGCCCCGCCGACCGCCGTCAGGGGTGACAGGGAGGGGCTCAGCAGTCCGGCGAGCAGCTCTCCTGCTACCACGGCCGCGACCGCGGAAACCATCCCTGCCGCGGCGGCCCAGCGCCGGCTGCCTTGAGCGGCATACGGGCTACCCGGCCGCATTCCGGGGCTCGCGCCGTCGTCGGCCGTTTCCTCCACGTGCTGGGAGCTGTTCACTCCTCCAGCATAGGTTCGCGGCAGCCTGGCGGCACCGGACTTCGCCGCATATCGGCTGGAGGCAGATGCCGGGCCGGATGTTGTGGCCGGATGCCGGGCGTCCCGGGCGTGATGCCCGGGGGCAAACGTGGCGTAGCCTGAAACCATGAGCGTTCAGCTAGGCATGCCGCAACCCCGGGACGATGCTGGTCTTGGCCTGCCGCCTGCCCGGCCGGCCGGGGCGCCCGCGGGGCTGGCGGACCGCTTCGGCCGCCGCGCTACCGACATGCGCGTGTCGCTAACGGACAAGTGCAATCTTCGCTGTACGTATTGCATGCCGGCCGAGGGTCTTGAGTGGCTTGCCAAGCAGGCAGTGATGACTTCGGACGAGATCGTGCGAATTGTCCGCATCGGCGTGGAACTGCTTGGTGTGCGGGAACTTCGTCTGACGGGCGGCGAGCCCCTGGTAAGGGCAGACCTGGTGGACATCATCGCCGCGCTCCGCAGCAATCATCCCGAGCTGCCGATCTCCATGACCACCAACGGGGTTGGGCTGGACAAAAAGGCCGCCGCGCTCAAGGCTGCCGGGCTCACCCGGATCAACGTGTCCCTGGATTCGCTGCACGAAGAGACGTTCACGAAGCTCACCCGTCGCCCATTCCTGGACCGTGTGCTTGCAGGAGTCGACGCCGCCTGGGCGGCCGGTCTGGGCCCCGTCAAACTCAACGCCGTTCTGATGCGGGGCATCAATGACGCAGAGTCGCCCGCCCTGCTCGCCTGGGCCTTGGACCGTGGCTACGAACTACGGTTTATCGAGCAGATGCCGTTGGACGCCGACCACGGCTGGACCCGCCGGAACATGATCACGGCGGCCGAAATTCGTTCCCTTCTTTCTGCGGACTATGTCCTGAGCCCAGACCTGCGAGCCCGCGACGGCGCCCCTGCCGAGCGCTTTGAAGTACGACGTCGGGTGGCCGGGTCAGTGGGTACTTTCGGGGCTGAGGTGGGCACTGAGGGGCCGGTACTCGGTGCTGAAGGACCGGTGCTGGGTGCTGAAGGACCGGTGCTGGGCACCGTGGGGATCATCGCCTCTGTCACGGAACCGTTCTGTGCCGACTGCCGGCGCACCCGGATCACCGCCGAGGGCAAGATCATGAGCTGCCTGTTCTCGCGGGAGGAGTTTGATCTGCTCGGTCTCCTTCGCCAAGGGGCCACCGATGAAGCCTTGGCGGAACGCTGGCAGGACGCCATGTGGGTCAAGCCCAAGGCGCACGGAATGGACCACACGGGTCTGGGCGCAGCGGACTTCGTCCAGCCGGACCGCAGCATGAGCGCCATCGGAGGCTGAATTTCTTGAACGTACGTTACTTCGCTGCCGCGCGCGCAGCCGCCGGGGTGGAAGAAGAGGGTTTCGACCTGCCTTCGGGGGCGACCGTCGCTGACTTGCTGCAGGCTGTCCTGGCTGTGGAACGCGCCGAGCCTCCTGCCGGCACCCCTCCCCTTCAGCGCCTCCTCTCGCGGAGCAGCTTCCTCCTCAACGAGGTGGCCGTCAAGGACCGCGCCACCGTGCTAAACCCTGGCGACGTAGTGGATGTGCTGCCGCCTTTCGCCGGCGGATAGGGACATCGGCAAAAGCTGAAGCGACAGTTGCCGTTTATTGTTCGCCGTGCGCCGTTCGCCGTGCGCCCAGCATTACCCGTGGCTGTGTCCCATTTACGGGCCCCCTCAGAGTTGTCCACATAGCCGCTAATCCAAAGGCTTTTTGTCGGTGTTTGCTGGGATGCTTTGGGTATGGAACGTGGAGCGGCGGTGAAGGCGGCGGAGGCTCTAGCGGCCTCTGCAGCCGCGCTGGTTGCTTCATTGCGCGCCGAAGAATCGATGGAGCCCGGTGATGCCGATCCGCTGCGGGTCTTGGCGGATGATTTCCTGCACGGACTAGCCCGGACCGGCCGGATTGATGCCCAGCTGGCCGCCGTGCGGGTCCATCTGGCCGCCGGGTACGCCGGCGCAGTTGAGGCCATGTTGGAACCTGCTGTGTCGCCTGAGGACCATACGGGTCAGGAGATGGCCGTTATTGCGGAGGTCGCCTGTGCGATGACGGTCAGTGAACCGGCGGCTGCCAATCTGCTGGTTGAAGCCCGTGAGCTCACTACGACCCTGCCGATGACGATGTCCGCGCTGGGGGCCGGGACGATCTCCTGGCAGCACGCCCGGATCATGGTGGACGAGACCAACAGCCTTGGCCCTGAGGGTGCGCAGGCGTTGGAATCGCATTTCCTGCACTCTGATGATCCGAACCCGGCCCGTGGTCGCCCTGCCGGTGAGATGACAGCTGGCCGGTTCCGGGCCAAGGCCCGGACCTGGCGGGAACGGCACCATCCGGTCAGCATCGAAACACGGCACGCGAAGTGCGCCGCGGACCGGCGGGTGCTGTTTTCTCCGGACCGGGACGGGATGGCCTGGCTCTCGGC
>JBDTQQ010000076.1:0-8216 GCA_039932075.1 Pseudarthrobacter sp.
ACGGGTTCATCCGGCTGGCACGCCAGGCGCGCAACCGGCGTTCCTCCGGCTAGGGCATGGCGGCTAGGATTTCGTAGCGCGAATGGCACCACGGACGGCCGCGCCGAGGACGGCGATCACCGGGACAAGACATATGAGGGTGACAACGGTGTTGGGGCGGAACTCCGCACGGCCACCGGCGTTCCCGTACACGCCCAGGGGCAGCACCATGCCGCCCCCGCCGCCGCCGGAGGCGCCATCCCCGGCCTCGCCCCCGCCTCCGAACCCGAACGACACCAGGGCCACGGGGACGATTTCTTCCCCTCCGACACTGACCGGCTGGCCATAGGCCCTGGCTACGCCGACGTTCTTGAAGGTCTCCACAAAGGACGCAAAAGAATTAGACATGGCTCCACGATAGGCGCGCGGTGCGCCGATCACCATGGGTGAGCGCCCGGCGTCGGCCATTGCCTCCGCGCCCGGGCATTGCGATACTGCGTGGATGACTGCCTCCCACGCCGCGTCAGCCGAGAACGCCATCCGCCAGCCCCCGCGCGCCCAGTTCGAGGCATTCCTCGATGACCACCGGAACATGCTCACCAACTGCCTGAACGGGTTGACCGAGGAACAGGCGCGCCGGTCCCTCGTCTCATCCCGCACCACCCTCCTCGGCCTGGTGAAGCACGCGATCTTCGTGGAGAAAGTCTGGTTCGACGAAGCCGTCACCTGCCGGTCCCGCGCCGAGATCGGCATTCCGGCCGGGCCTGACGAGTCGTTTATCCTCACAGACCAGGACACCATCGCCAGCGTCCAGCAGGCACACCGGGAAGCATGCGAGGCGGCGCGCCAGGCGACGTCGTCGTTGGCTTTGGATGACATGCTCCTCGGGAACCGCCGCGGCCCGCTCCCCTTGCACTGGGTCTACCTGCACGTCCTGCGCGAACTCGCCCAGCACTGCGGGCATGCCGATATCCTGCGTGAGCAGATCCTGGACAGCTAGAACCGAAAACGGCCCTGCCGCCCCATGGTCAGGCTCTGCTGGCCGTCGCGGCGGTGGACAACGCGGCCAGCCCGCGCTCGAAATCGCCGCCCACCATCTTGTCCATGTTCACAACCAAGGCAAAAACCTTGGCCAACCCCTTATTCTCACCGGTCATCCGCCAAGTGACCCGGGTGCCGCCGTCGGCCGGTGTAAACAAGAACGAGGTGGGGTTCACGGCCTTGAACGGTTTCGTGAATTCGAGCCGCACCTTGATGCTTCCGGGAAAGTCAGACTCAACAATCTCCATGTTTCCGCTGCCGGCTTTCCGGTTGCCGCTCCAGGCGTAGCGGGCCCCGACGCCGGCGTCGTTTCCTGAGTAGGAACGGTCCATTTCCGGATCGACGCCCTCCCACGGCGACCATTTTGTCCACTCAACAAAGCTGTTTACCAGCGGAAAAATCTCTTCCGGCGAGGCAGGAATGAAGGCGCTGCGGGTGACTTCGTAGGATGACATGCGGCCATCATAAGCGGCAAGGGCCGGAAATTCCTGCAGCAGTCAGTCGCTGCGTTCCCGCCATCTTAACGTCACGCCAAAGGCCGCCGCGGTGAGGATCAGCATGGTCACCGTCATCTGTCCCCAGCTTTCCTGGTCCACGCCATCGGCTGCGAACACGCCGATCAGGACGGTGGCCGTGATGGCGCCCAGGTAGCGGCACGTCTGGAAGATTCCGGCAGCAACGCCGCGTTCCTGCGGCCTGGTGGAGACGAACATGCCCTGGTTCGAGGCGATGCTCACCGCCCCGAACGGAACACCCATGAGGGCAGTCAGAACCAGGACCAGCGGTATGGCCAGTGAGTGGGTGAGGAGCCACATGAGGGCGGCCACCGCAGCGAGAAGAACGACGCCGGCAATCAGCACCTGTCGCACGCCGAACCTTCCCATCGCCCGGACTGCCCACGGTGTGGCCACCACTGATGCGGCGGCCAGCGGCAGCATCAGCAGCCCTACCAGTCCGGGCGCATAGCCCCCCGATTCCTGCAGCAGCTGGGGCAGCCCGAAAAACGCAAAGTAGTAGACGCTGTTGAATAATGCGAAGCCCGCGTACACCAGCATCAGCGGCCGGTTCCTGCCGAGGAGCCGCAGGTCCAGGAACGGCGGGCTGAAACGCAGTTCACGCCAGGCAAACAGCGCCGCCGTCACGGTTCCGGCGCCCAGCAGCAGCCACCGGTACCCCGGCGCCACGTCGAGCAGAGCCATCATCACCAGCAGCAGGGAGCTGACGAAGCCCAGGATGCCCGGGACATCCGAATCCCGCACCAGCGCAGCGAAGCTTCCATGTTCCCTCGCCTCGTCCGCGGGGGCCGCCCGCCGTACGATCAGCAGCGCCGCCAACGCCAACGGAACGTTGATGAGGAACAGCGCCTGCCAGCCGACGAAGCCCACCAGCAGGCCACCGATGACCGGACCGACGGCGGCCGCGGACGTGTTGGCCATCTGGATGTGCCCCAAGGGCCGGGACGATCCGAGGCCGGCCGGATGGGCGGTGCCGGGTTGATGGACCATGACGCCCACCATCACCACCGCACTGGGGTAAGCCGCGGCGGTACCCAACGCCATCACGGCCCGGGCCACACACAGCAGAGCGAAGTTCGGCGAAAAGGGCGCCAGGGCACAGGTTACGGCCACGAGTGCCATGCCGAGCATAAACATCCGGCGCGGTCCGAACCTGTCCGCCAGCTTGCCCATCAGCGGCTGGCCGGCAGCGGAGCTGAGGTAGAAGGAAGTAATCACCCACGTGACCGTTGCGACGTCGAGCCCGAAATCCGCACGCAGCACCACCAGTGCCACGGCGATCATGGACGAATTCAACGGGTTCAGCGCCGTGCCCAGGCTAAGGCCTGCGACAGCCAGCCGCGTCCGGGGTTGGTTGCTCACGGAAACAGTCTGCTCTACCGGCCGCTGGAAGCGCGATTTGATGACAGGCCCCGGCCGGTCTCAGGCGGGACGAAGGTCAGGCGCGGGCGGCCAGCGCCTTGTCCAGGAACTGCAGATGCGCGGGCGTGATGGCCACGGTACTTGCCTCATATTCCGGGTGCCCGGCGATGTAGCTCTTGATGAACGGACACACCGGGACGATCCGCCGCCCCGCAGCAACTGTCTCATCCAGCGCCGCCTTGGCCAGCCTGCCTGCCAGTCCCTTCCCCGCGTATTCGTCGTTGACCACGGTGTGATAGAAAATGCGCTGCGCCGGGCCATCGCCGTCGTACGCCTTGTACCAGGCCTTGCCTATCACTTTTCCGGCATCCAGAACCTCGAACCGCTGGCGGTCCGGATTGTGGCTGATAGTGATGTCGCTCAAGGGGATTCTCCGTCGTTGCAGGCTTTCCCCAACCCTAACGCTCCTGCGCAAACCTGTTGTGACACCCGACACAACCTGCCTATAGTGGCCTACGGTGCACCATCCGGCTTGCGGAACCGGCAGGCCCTCGAGCCAGTTCCGCCGCAAAGGAGAACCGCATGGAAAACCGGACGCTTGGACCATTAACCGTCTCCGCCCTGGGCCTGGGCTGCATGGGCATGAGCGAGTTCTACGGGACGGGCGACGAGCAGGAATCGATCGCCACCATCCACGCATTCCTCGACGCCGGCGGAAGTCTTCTGGACACCGCGGACATGTACGGGCCCTTCACGAATGAAAAGCTGGTGGGCGGTGCCATCTCAGGGCGGCGCGCCGACGTCGTACTGGCCACGAAGTTCGGCAACGAACGCCGTGAGGACGGCTCCTGGGTGGGCATCAACGGCCATCCGGATTACGTCCGCGCCGCCTGCGATGCCAGCCTCCAGCGCCTGGGCGTGGACCACATCGACCTCTACTACCAGCACCGCGTGGACAAAACCGTCCCCATCGAGGACACCGTGGGGGCCAGGGCCGGGCTGGTCGAGGCAGGGAAGGTCCGCCACCTCGGCCTGTCCGAGGCGTCGGCGGAGACCATCCGACGTGCCCACGCCGTGCATCCGATCACCGCCCTGCAGACCGAGTACTCGCTGTGGGAACGCGAACCCGAGACCAAAGTCTTTCCGGTGCTCGAGGAACTGGGGATCGGTTTTGTGCCCTACAGCCCGCTGGGCCGCGGCTTCCTGACCGGCCAGATCCGCTCGGCTGATGACTTCGCTGCCGATGACTTCCGCCGGCACTCGCCCCGGTTCCAGGGCGACAACCTCGCCCGCAACCTGAAGCTCGTGGACCGGGTGAAAGTTCTGGCCGGCCAGAAACAATGCACCCCCGCCCAGCTCGCCCTCGCCTGGCTGCTGGCCCAGGGCCCGCACATCGTCCCGATCCCCGGCACCAAAAAGCGCGAACGGCTCGCCGAGAACCTGGGGGCGGTGGGCGTCGAGCTCACCGCGGAGGACCTCCGGCTGCTGGATGAACTGGCGCCTGCCGGGGCTACCGCAGGGGCCCGCTACCCCAACATGTCCACCATCGATACCTGAGAACCGCCTGCTTCCACAAGCCCGTTCCGCGAACCCGCCCCACAAAGGAGACATCATGGCCCCGAACGAAGACGAAGCCCAGATTTTGGACCAGTGGACCCACAAGCTGACCCAGGCCCTGCAGATCCTGGACCTAAAGCTGGACCAGGAGCTGATCCTTGAGCTGGCCCGGAAATCCGCAGATTCTGTGACGCACGCAGCTGCCCCGATCACCGCCTTCCTGGTGGGTTACGCCGCCGCGCTCGAGGCCGGCACGGGAAGCGCGGGTTCCAAGGCAGCCTCGACGGCGTCTATCACCAAAGCGGCCGACGTCGCGTTCAGCCTCTGTGCGGACGCCCGCCAGCAGGCCAGCCCCCAGCCGGAGCCCGGCGCGAAAGGCTGGACGCACAGCGCGCAATAGGTCTTTCGGTGGTTGAGCTTGTCGAAAGCGCAGTTTCGACAGGCTCAACCGCAGCACACGGGCTCAACCGGCGGCTACGGCCTCCGGCGCGTGTGCCTTGGCCGGCTCCAGCCGGACGATCACTGCCTTGGATACGGGTGTCTGGCTGCCTTCAGCCACGCTTTCCAGCGGAACAAGAACGTTGGCCTCGGGATAATAGGCTGCCGCACAGCCCGCCGCGGTGGGGTACGAGACCACCCGGTAGTTATGCAGCACACGTTCCACGTTGTCCTGGTACACGCCGTGAATGTCCACGTGCTGCCCGTCGCTGAGGCCAAGGCCGGCCAGGTCCTCGGGGCTGACAAACACCACTTCGCGGCCCTTCTTGATACCGCGGTAGCGGTCGTCATTGCCGTAGATGGTGGTGTTGAACTGGTCGTGGGAACGCATGCTTTGCAGGATCAGCGTGCCCGCCGGCCGGTCGACGTGTTCAAGCTGGTTGACTGTGAGCATCGCTTTACCCATGGGGGTGTCGAACGTGCGCGAGTCCCGGGGGCCGTTCGGCAGCACGAAGCCGCCCTTCTGCCGGATTTTCCCGTTGTAGTCCTCACACCCGGGAACCACCCGGGAGATGTGGTCGCGGATGAGGTCGTAGTTTTTCTCAAACCCGGCCCAGTCAGCGTTGACCCGGTCACCCACCACCTTCTGGGCAAGCCTGCTGAGGATGGCCACCTCGGACAGCAGCCCGGATGCCACCGGGGGGACGGCACCGTGTGAGCCGTGGACTGCGCACACGGTGTCCTCCACCGATACAAACTGCGGCCCGGACTCCTGCAGGTCAATCTCGGTGCGGCCCATGGTGGGCAGAATCAGTGCTTCGGCGCCTGTCACGGTGTGCGAGCGGTTGAGCTTGGTGGAAATCTGGACTGACATTTCGGTGTTTTCCATCGCCGAGATGGCGGCCTGGGTGTCCGATATGGCTCCCACGAAGTTGCCGCCCATTCCGACGAAAACCTTGATCCCGCCGTCGCGCATCTGCCTGATGGTTTCCACGGAGTCCACACCGTGTTCACGGGGCGGATCGAAGCTGAATTCCTTGCCCAGTGCATCCAGGAACGACGGCGGCATCTGCTCCCAGATGCCCATGGTCCGGTCACCCTGGACGTTGCTGTGCCCGCGGATGGGTGAGGCTCCGGCGCCCGGCTTGCCAATGTTGCCGCGGAGCAGCAGGAGGTTGATGATCTCCTTGATGGTGGCCACGCCCTTCTTGTGCTGGGTGATGCCCATGGCCCAGGTGATGATCACCTTCTCGGCCTTCAGGTAGCGGTCCGCCAGTTCATCGATTTCCTCGGTCCGCAGCCCGGTAGCCTCAAGGACGGCTGCCTCGTCCAGTTCGGCGAGGTGCGCCTTCAGCTCCTCCAGTCCGTGGCAGTGCTCCGCCAGGAAGTCATGGTCCAGCACCGTGCCGGGATTTTTAGCTTCGGCGTCGAGCACGCGCTTGGAGACGGCTTGGAGGAGTGCCATGTCGCCGCCAAGCCGGATCTGCAGGAACTGGTCCGCAATCTGGGTTCCGTGGCCGATGATGCCCTTGACCTTCTGCGGATTCTTGTAGCGGCGCAGGCCAGCCTCCGGCAGCGGGTTAATGGCCACAATCTGTCCCCCGGCCTCCTTGGTCTCTTCCAGGGCGGTGAGCATCCGCGGGTGGTTGGTGCCCGGGTTCTGGCCCATGATGATGATCAGGTCCGCCTTGGCGTAGTCGTCGTAGGAGACGGTGGCTTTGCCGATGCCGATGGTCTGGCCCATGGCCCAGCCCGAGGACTCGTGGCACATGTTGGAGCAGTCCGGCAGGTTGTTGGTGCCGTATGCCCGGACGAACAGTTGGTACAGGAAAGCGGCCTCGTTGGAGGTCCGGCCGCTGGTGTAGAAGGTGGCCTGGTCCGGGCTGGGCAGAGAGATCAGCTTGTCCCCGAGGATGGTGAACGCCCGGTCCCAGCTGACCGGCCGGTAGTGGTCCTCACCCGCTGCCTTGTAAACCGGCGTGGTGAGGCGCCCCTGCATCCCCAGCCAGTACTCGGAGCGTTCCCGGAGTTCGCTGACAGGGTGTTCGGCCCAGAATTCGGGGCCGACCAGCACGGGCGTGGCCTCCCAGGTGACCGCTTTGGCACCGTTTTCGCAGAATTCAAAGGTCTTGCGGTGGTCCGGGTCAGGCCACGCGCAGCTCATGCAGTCGAAGCCGTCCTTCTGGTTCAGCGCCAGGAGGGTCTTCCCGGCCCGGCCCGCGCCCATGTGCGTGATGGCCGGCTCCATGGAGTGGTAGACGCCGGGGACGCCGGCGGCCCAGGACTTGGGGTGGCCGGTGACCTCGATGTTAGCCTCGTTGACCTCTTCGACCTTCGGATTTTTGCGCGCCACGCTGCACTCTCCTTCTTCAGACTCACCCCGTCAACACGAAAATATTCAGAATGGTACGGGTCTCTTCCACACTTGTTCAGGGCGTCCCGGAAGTCAAGGAAAAGCGGCCCGTCAGCGAGCAGGGAGGGGTGCACTTTCTCGGACCGCGGACGACGGCAGGAGGCCACCTCGCGTAGGCTGGTCACCACGGCTGAAGCAAGCGGCCGCAGGACCCACCACCCGGAGCTGCCTTAATGCCCGAGAAACCTGCGCTGAGCGCGCTTGCCGCCTTCGCTTTCGCCCTCCCGAAGCTCCGCGACGGCCAGCTCGCCGGCATGTCAGCCCTGGCGGACGGCCGTGACGTCCTTGCAGATCGCCGGCCTCACCGAGGCACTGGGCGAGGGGGCCGCCGTCGCAATCAACTCCGCCCACAGCGCCGCGGACGATGCCTGGCAGAAAGTGGAGTCGGGACTTGCTGCTTTCCTTTTCCTGGCGCCGGAGCAGCTGGCGAAGCAGGAAACGGTGGAGCGTCTTGCCGCCGCGCGTCCGGCTCTGTTTTGTGGTGAATGAAGCCCACTGTGTGTCCTCCTGGGACACGATTTCCGCCCCGATTACCTCACCCTGGGCACGGTCAGGGAGCGGCTCGGCAACCCGCCCGTGGCAGCGCTGACGGCCACGGCTTCCCCTCCGGTGCGGGAGGAGATAGCGGAACGGCTGGGCATGAAGGACCCCCTGGTCCTGGTTCACGGCTTCGACCGGCCCAACATCACGTTGGACGTGGTCAGGCATCATGAGGAGAAGGAAAAGCGCCGCGCGGTGGTTGAACAGGTCGTTGGCTTCGGCAACGGAAACAGCGCAGGCACCGGCACGCGCCAGCACGGCCTGGTCTACGCGGCCACGCGCAAGGACACCGAAAAGTATGCCGCCAGACTGGCCGGCAAGGGGCTTCGTGCCGAGGCGTACCACGCCGGCCGCTCCGCAGCTGATCGCGA
>JBDTQQ010000077.1:0-8200 GCA_039932075.1 Pseudarthrobacter sp.
GGCGGGCGTGGGAAGATTGATCGCGTGGCTCATATTGACGTTTCCGGCATCGACTACTTCCTTTCCGACGGCACCCAGCTCCTGAACGGCGTGACGTTCAAGGTCCCGGATGGCACCAAAACCGCCCTGATCGGGCCTAACGGCACGGGCAAGACCACGCTGTTCCGGATCATCTCCGGCGACCTTATTCCGGACGAAGGGGTCATTGGTCGCTCCGGAAACATGGGCATCATGCGCCAGTTCGTCGGCCAGGTCCGGGACGATTCCACGGTCCGCGACCTGCTCGTCTCCGCCGCGCCGCCTGCCCTGGCCGCCGCTGCCCGCGAGGTGGACGAGGCCGAACTCGCCATGCTCGAGCACGACGAGGAACCCTCCCAGATGCGTTACGCCCAGTCCATAGTGGACTGGGGAGATGCCGGCGGTTACGACGTTGAGACCGTCTGGGATGAGGTCTGCATGGCCGCGCTGGGACTGCCCTTTGACCGCGCTCAGCACCGCCCGGCGTCGAGCCTTTCCGGCGGCGAGCAGAAACGCCTGGTCCTGGAGGCGCTGTTCGCCGGCCCGGACGAACTCCTGCTCCTGGACGAACCGGACAACTACCTCGACGTGCCCGGCAAACGCTGGCTCGAGGAGAAACTGAACGAGTCCAAAAAGACGGTCTTCTTCATCAGCCACGACCGCGAGCTGCTCAACAACGCCGCGGGACGGATCGTGACCCTCGAACCGGGCATCAACGGCGCCGGTGCGTGGGTGCACGGCGGCGGCTTCGGCTCCTACGTGGACGCCCGCGCCGACCGGAACGCCCGCTTCGAGGAACTGCGCAAACGCTGGGACGAGGAGCACGTGAAGCTCAAGGAACTCGTCAACATGTACAAGAACAAGGCTGCCTTCCGCTCCGACATGGCCAACCGGTACCACGCCGCCCAGACCCGGCTCGCGAAATTCCTGGAGGTGGGGCCGCCCGAGGCGCTGCCCATCGAGCAGAATGTGCAGATGCGGCTCAAGGGCGGACGGACCGCCAAGCGGGCCATCGTGGCGGAGAAGCTTGAACTCACCGGGCTGATGAAGCCGTTCTCCGCCGAGGTCTGGTTCGGCGACCGCGTTGGCGTGCTGGGCTCAAACGGGTCAGGCAAGAGCCACTTCCTTCGGCTGCTTGCCACCGGCGGGACGGACCCTGAGCGGGAGCACCTGCCGGTGTCCGACGTCGAAATCGCCGAAGTCCCGCACGAAGGCACGGTGAAGCTCGGTGCCCGCATCCGGCCCGGTTTCTTCGCCCAGACCCACGTCCGGCCGGACCTCCTGGGCAAGACCCTGCTGGAAATCCTGCACCGCGGCGACGAACACCGCTCCGGGCTGGGCCGCGAGGCCGCCGCCGGAGCACTGGACGGCTACGGCCTGGCCGGGCAGTCGGAGCAGAAGTACGAGTCGCTGTCCGGCGGCCAGCAGGCGCGGTTCCAGATCCTGCTGCTGCAGCTCTCCGGTGCCACGCTCCTGCTGCTGGATGAGCCGACTGACAACCTCGACCTGCACTCGGCCGAGGCGCTCGAGAAGGCCATCGACCACTTCGAGGGCACCGTCCTGGCCGTGACGCACGACCGCTGGTTCGCCCGCACCTTCGACCGCTTCCTGGTGTTCGGATCCGACGGCAAGGTTTACGAATCCGCCGAGCCGGTGTGGGACGAAAAGCGCGTCGAGCGCGCCCGCTAACCTGGCGCCCCCTCCGCGACGCTCTCTCATTTAATGTGGGTTTCTTCTTGACGCTCTCTCACTCTCCTAAAGAAAGTGAGAGAGCGTCGGTCATTTGAGGCCATTAAGTGAGAGAGCGTTTGGCTATGGGCGCGCTTGGCATTGGCGCTCTCATGGAGAAGGGGGCTGCGGTTGCTAGCATTCCAGCATGAAGACTGACATCTCCAGTACTGCGGCCAACCCTTCCCTTCGGGCAGCGGCTGCCGCTACTTTTGTGGTCTTCGGCATCAACGGCTTTGTTTTTGCCAGCTGGGCGGCGCGGATTCCGGCGGTCACGGAGACGCTGCACCTCACCTCCGGCCAAATGGGAACGCTCCTGCTGTGCACGGCCATCGGTTCGCTGCTGGCGCTTCCGACGGCGGGGCTTGTAGTGAACAGGATCGGCACCGCGAACACGGTGCGGGCCGGAGGACTGCTCGCCGCCCTGGCCGGGGTGGGCATTGCGCTTTCCCTGTCGGCCGAGTCGGTTCCCGCCATTGCCGTTGCCCTGTTCTTTTTCGGCATCGGCATCGGGCTGTGGGACGTCTCGCAGAACATTGAAGGGGCCGACGTCGAGCACAAACTGCGCCGGACCATCATGCCCCAGTTCCATGCCGCCTTCAGCGGCGGGGCCTTCGTTGGCGCGCTGATCGGTGCAGGACTATCGACCATTGGCGTCGGACTGCCGGAGCACCTGCTGGTGATCGCAGCGGTTGTAGTGGTGGTGGCACTGGTAACGCCCCGCTATTTCCTTCCGCACGAGGCCGAGACGGCTCCCCTCAGTGGTGAACCGAAGGCCGTGAAGGGCCCGTCCGCCTGGCGTGACAGCCGAACCCTGCTGGTCGGCGTGGTGGTCCTCGGGGCGACCCTCACCGAAGGCGCCGGAAACGACTGGATCGCCAAGGCCACCGTTGACGGCCTGGGCAGTTCGGAATCCACCGGCGCCCTGATGTTCGCCTTATTTGTCCTGGCGATGACGGCGATGCGGCTCTTCGGCGGCCGGGTGATCGACGCCTACGGCCGCGTCGCGGTGCTCCGTGCCAGCATGGGCGCCGCAGCTGCGGGACTTGGCCTGTTTGTGCTCGCCGGGAACGTGTGGCTGGCAGGCATCGGTGCTGCCCTGTGGGGTATCGGGGCGGCCCTGGCCTTCCCGATGGGGATGTCCGCCGCCGCGGACGATCCGAAGCATGCCGCCGCGAGGGTGTCAGTTGTATCCACTTTGGGTTATGTTTCATTCCTGGCCGGACCGCCCCTACTGGGGTACCTGGGTGACCTCACGGGCATCCACGTTGCCCTGCTCGCCATCCTCGCCCCGATCGTGGTGGCCCTGGTCCTCGCCGGAGCGGCAAAGCCTTTGGTTCCCGTACCCGGACCGCCCCGGGATTAGGGTAGGGAGATGCACACCAAATGGCGGCCAGGACCTGGGTGGATCAGCCGTCTTGACCGGCGTCTGGTCCGGAGGGTTTCGTTGGTGCCCGGGGGAACACATGACACGTTCTTCCGTAGGCTCTCCGCCTCGGCTAATCACGGCAAGCTCTGGGTGGGAGCCGCCGCGATCATGGCACTGTTTCCCGGAAAGACACGCCGCGCCGCCCTACATGGACTGATCGCCCAGGCCGTGGCATCGGCGGTGACCAACGCCGGTTTCAAGACCCTGTTGCCTCGTACCAGGCCCCTGCCGGAGCACCTTCCGGTGTTCCGGTTTGTCCATCCGCAGCCCACCAGCTCCTCCATGCCGTCCGGGCACTCCGCGTCCGCCATCGCCTTCGCCGTGGGCGCCGGGCTGGTCCGGCCGGCCCTCGGCGCAGCACTGGCACCGGCGGCGGTGGGCGTCGCCTATTCACGCATCCACACCGGGGCTCACTGGCCTTCGGATGTGGTTTTCGGTTCGGCCATCGGCGCAGCCGCTGCCGTGGCTACCCGCAAGTGGTGGCCGGTCCGTCCCCCGTTTCCCGAGGTCACGCGGGCGGCGACAGATGCTCCCCAACTGCCCGCGGGCGTCGGCCTCAGCATCGTGGTGAACACGCTGGGAGGGTCCTACAAGGAGGAAACCGCCGCGGCCCTGCAGGAAGTATTCCCGAACGCGTATATAAAGTCGGTGGAACCCGATGAAAGCCTCGAGGACGCGATCCAAACCACCGCCAAGCGTCCGGGCACCCTGGCCCTCGGTGTGTGGGGCGGTGACGGGACCGTAGGCACAGCGGCCACGGCCGCCGTCGAGCATTCCCTTCCGTTACTGGTGTTGCCTGGCGGCACGTTGAACCACTTTGCCCGCGACACCGGCACCGGGAGCCTGAAGGAGGCTGTTGCGGCGGCGACGAACGGTGAGGCCGCGCAGGCGGACGTGGGCATGGTGACAGTCGAACGCGGACTTGCAGGAAACCCGGAAACGGCCGAACTCATCATGGTGAACACCGCAAGCGTGGGCCTTTACCCGAACCTGGTGCGGCGCCGTGAACAGCTGCAGCCTGCCCTTGGCAAACCGTTGGCGGGAGTGGTGGCCATGTTCCGGACCTTCGCGGTGGGAACACCGACCACCCTGATGGTGGACGGGGTGCGGCACAAGGTCTGGATCGCTTACGTGGCGCGCGGCCGCTACTATCCCCGGGACCATGCTCCGCTGTTCCGGCCCGTGCTGGACGATGGCGTCCTGGATATCCGCATGATCACCGCTGATGAATCCTTCGCCCGGTTGCGGCTTCTGTGGTCCGTGCTGACGGGCACGGTGGCAACCTCCCGGATCACCCACCTGAGGGAGGCCACGGAGGTTGTCATCGAGTCGGCGGGGTCGCCCATGGCACTGGCGGTGGATGGTGAAGCGCTGGCAGGTGTTCGCAGCGCCCGGTTCCGGGTTGAGCCGCGGGCACTGACGTACTACTCGCCCCGGCCGTGATCGTGCCCGCGGTGAGCCTGCACGGGTAGGCGCTGATGCCTGGTCATCCGTGGGGATTACCCTGATTCGACCCTGAATCATCCCTGAGACAGGCGAAACGGGGCGGGGGCGTGGGTAGCGTGGACAGTGAACGCCAAACATCCCGCAGCCGTCCAGGCTGCCGTTCTAAGGAACCCGTCCATGATTGAGGCACAAGGCCTGACAAAGGTTTACGGCGAGAATACCGCCGTCGCCGGCGTCAACTTCACTGTGGAGGCCGGCCGGGTCACCGGATTCCTCGGTCCCAACGGCGCAGGCAAGTCCACCACCATGCGCATGATCATGGGCCTGGACCGGCCGACGTCGGGCACCGTCACCGTTAACGGTGCACCGTTCGACCGGCACGCCGCCCCGCTGCGGGACGTCGGCGCCCTGCTCGATGCCAAGGCCGTCCACACCAGCCGCTCCGCCTACAACCACCTCCGGGCCATGGCCGCCACGCACGGCATTCCGAAGAAGCGCGTCCACGAAGTCATCGAAATGACGGGCCTGGCTGAAGTGGCCAAGAAGAAGGTGGGCGGCTTTTCGCTTGGCATGGGACAGCGGCTGGGCATTGCCGCTGCGCTGCTCGGCAACCCGCAGACCATCATTTTGGACGAACCGGTCAACGGCCTGGACCCTGAAGGTGTTGTCTGGGTCCGCAACCTGGTCAAATACCTGGCGTCCGAGGGACGCACGGTGTTCCTCTCCAGCCACCTCATGAGTGAGATGGCACTCACCGCGGACCACCTGATAGTGATTGGCCGAGGCAGGATCATCGCCGATGCTCCCATCAAGGACATCATCAACGGTAAGGGCAGCGCACGCACCCGGGTCCGGACCGATCAGCCGGATCAGCTGATGCGGCTTTTGGCCGGGGACGGCGTCTCCGTGGAGCTGCAGGACAACGAGCTGCTTGAGGTCAGCGGCCTTGAACCGCGCCAGATCGCCCGCGCCGCACTCGACAGCCACACCATGATCTACGAACTCACCCCGCTGCAAGTAAGCCTCGAGGAGGCCTACATGGAGTTGACCAAAGATGAGGTCGAATACCACTCGCTGATCACCGCTGGCGCCGCCGAGGCTCCCGCCCAGTCCGGAGGCAACTAAGCCATGAGCTCAACCACCCTCGATCCCAACCCGTCACGCCGTGGCGCGCACGCCGGCGGTGCACCCGCCGGGCCCCTGTCCGGCGACGCCACCAGCACCGGTCCCGGACCGTCGTTTCCCCGTGTGCTCAACTCAGAGTTCATCAAGTTCCGCACGCTCCTTTCCACCCTGATCCTCCTCGCCTGCACGGTGTTGGTGGTGGTGGGCTTCGGCGCGCTTTCCGCCTGGGGCACGGGTTCCTTCGCGGAGCAAGCCCTCAAGGACCCCGAGGCGGCCGCTGCGTTTGCCGCCCGGGGCGGCAACCTTGCCATGGGGGTGCCCACATCCGGCATTGCCTTTGCGCAGCTCATCCTGGGCTCCCTCGGCGTCCTGCTGATGAGCTCGGAGTTCACCACTGGAATGGCCCGCTCAACGTTTGCAGCAGTACCCAGGCGGACGCCCGCCTTCATGGCCAAGCTGCTGGTGGTGATGGTGACAGCGTTTATTGTTACCGCCGTCTCCGTGTTCATCGCGGGCCTTGTGTCGGTGCCGATCCTGGACAACTACAACCTGGATCTGGACCTCGCCAGCTCGCAGTCGGTGAAAATGCTGCTGGTCAATAGCATCTACGTGGCTGCCGTCGCCGCCATTGGCATGGCTCTGGGCTCCCTGGTGAGGAATTCGGCGGGTGGCATCATGAGCCTGGTGGGTTTGTTCTTCGTGGCTCCCATCGCTTTCCAGCTGATCCCTGGCGATTTCTTCGTACAGACCCGCAAGTACCTTCCGGGTAACACCGTGGAGCCGCTGACCGCTGTGAACCACTTGCCGGACACCCTTGAAGCCTGGCAGGCCGCACTGGTTCTTGGCGCCTGGGTGGTCATCCCGGTGGTGCTCGCCGCCGTCGTCCTCAAGAAACGCGACGTCTGACAGCCCAGGCTCACAGCATGAATGAAGCGGCACTGGTGAAGGATGCTTCGGCCGGACAGGCCCAAGCATCCTTCGCCGAAATCACGGCCAAGCGCCGCGGCCGGCTCCGGCGGTACCTTTACCAGCATCCGCGCGTCATGGATGCGGTGGTAGTGGCCACTTACACGGTGCTGGTTGTCCCCACCATGGTGGATGCCGTTCTGCACGGCTCGTGGCTCGCGGCGGCGCTCCTCGCTGCCGTGGCATGCGCTCTCTTCCTGCGGCGCTCGTATCCAGTGGGCTTGACGGCGTTCGTTGCGGTGATGGAAGTGGCCGTTACCCTTCTCCACCCGTGGGGTTCGAACGTCTCTGCCGGGCTGTGGTTCTCGCTGTATGCCGTGGCGGTGGTGCACACGCGCCGGTTCGCCCTGGTGGCCATGGCCGCGGCCACTGCCCCGCTGGCCCTGTTGTATCTTCTGGCGGCGGTGGGTCCCATGGAGAATTCCTTCGTCCATACCGCGGGCAATCCCGGGGACTTCCACCTCCTGACGAGCATCGCCACCGGCGCCACCATCGCCTTGTCCAACGTCATCGCCACCCAAATCGGCATTTCGGTGCGGCAACGCCGCGAACACGAGCAGGAGGTTGCCGCGTGGGCATCGCGCACGGCCAGCCTGGCCTCCGTCAACGAGCGGACCCGGATCGCCCGGGAAATGCACGACGTCGTAGCCCACTCCTTGACGGTGATGGTCAGCCTTTCCGACGGCGCCGCCGTCGTGGTCCGGAAAAGTCCCGACCGCGCCGCCGAGGTGCTTGGTGAACTGTCGCGGACCGGCCGGACAGCGCTGGCGGACATGCGCCGCGTCCTGGGCGTGCTGAGGGATCACCACGGCGCCATCGCACCGCGGGCACCCCTCGACTCCGGCGAAGGCCTCGCCAAACTCCTGGAAGGGTTCCGCACCGCCGGCCTGCCGCTGCACTATTCGCATAGCGGACCGTCACTCCCCCGGGATCCGTCCTTCCAGTTGACCGTCTACCGGATCGTGCAGGAATCACTCACCAACGTCCTGCGCTACAGCCGCGGCCACAGCCGGGTGGATGTGAATATTCTCCGCTCCGGCTCCATCATCACCATTGAAGTGCTCGACGACGGCAAGGAATTTCCCGGCCAGGCATCGGCTGAGCCCGGCGCACCAGGACCCGCGCAGGCGCTGGGCTCGGGGCAGGGCCTTTTGGGGATGGCCGAACGTGCCCGGATCTACGGTGGCACCGTGGAAGCTGGCCCCACAGCCCGCGGTTGGCGGGTGCGGGCAGTCCTGAACTGGCCCGACGACGACCTTCCCGATTCTGACCCCGTTCCCCAACTGCAAGGCAGAGCATGACTCAGACACCGCCGATCACCGTCCTGCTGGTGGATGACCAGCCGCTGCTACGGATGGGATTCCGCCTGATCCTGGAGGGCGAGGATGACCTGAGGATTCTGGGCGAAGCCTCCAACGGCGCCGAAGCGGTGCGGCAGGTCCGGGAACTGAAGCCCGACGTCGTGCTGATGGACGTCCGGATGCCCGT
>JBDTQQ010000078.1:0-8193 GCA_039932075.1 Pseudarthrobacter sp.
ATCAGACATTGCGTCTTCTTCGACCTCGTGGGTCTTGACGTTGTACCAGTATTCAGGCACCGATGCTCCTCAGTCTCTCGTCGTGTCCCGGCGCGGCCGGGGCGCCGCCGGGACCGGCCCCGTCGATTGATTCCGGCTTGCCTTGCTTGGTTGTTGCCCCGCGTTCGCCACTGCCTTATATGATCAATGTATGCCTTCCCTAGCCTCGACCGCACCCGTCGGTTCCCTCGTCCCGGGAACCATCAGCCCGCAGCTTCCCGTACCGGTGTCCATCCCCCGCCCCGAATACGTGGGCAAGCCCGGGCCGGCCAAGTTCACCGGCTCGGAGGTCAAGTCGGCTGAAACTGTTGAAAAGATCCGGATTGCCAGCAAGATCGCGGCCCAGGCCATTGTCGAGGTGGGGAAGCATATCCAGCCGGGAGTCACTACGGACCAGCTGGACAAAGTGGGCCACGAGTTCCTTTTGGACCACAAGGCCTACCCGTCCACCCTGGGCTACCGGGGGTTTCCCAAGTCCTTGTGCTCCTCGCTGAATGAGGTCATCTGCCATGGCATCCCGGACAGCACATTGGTCCTTGACGGCGACATCATCAACATCGATATCACGGCCTTCATTAACGGCGTGCACGGCGATACCAATTACACCTTTTTGGTGGGGGACGTCGACGAGGAATCACGCCTGCTGGTGGAGCGCACCCACGAGTCGCTCAACCGGGCCATCAAAGCCGTGGCCCCGGGCCGCGAAATCAACGTGATCGGCCGTGCCATCCAGTCCTACGCGAGGCGCTTCGGCTACGGCGTGGTGCGGGACTTTACCGGCCACGGCGTGGGTGAAGCATTCCACACCGGCCTGATCATCCCGCACTACGATGCCGCGCCTGCGTACAGCACCGTAATCGAGCCAGGAATGGTGTTCACCATCGAACCCATGCTGACCCTCGGCACCATCGAGTGGGACATGTGGGATGACGACTGGACAGTTGTCACCCGCGACCACAAGCGGACCGCGCAGTTTGAACACACGCTGCTGGTGACGGACTCCGGCGCCGAAATCCTCACGCTCCCCTAATTCCCCCTGGACCCCCGGTCAGCCGCCCGGCCTGCCCGCCCGCCCTGCCACGAACGGAACAACTTTGGCCAACAAGGACGAGAAGTCGCACAAGAAAGCCCCGCTGATCGGCATCGACATCGGTGGAACCGGGATCAAGGGCGGCATCGTCGACCTGAAGAAGGGCAAGCTCCTGGGTGAACGGTTCCGCGTTCCCACTCCCCAGCCCGCCACCCCCGAGGCGGTAGCCGAGGTGGTGGCACAGGTCGTGGCCGAGCTTTCGCGCCGCCCCGAGGCTCCGGCCGCCGATTCGCCGGTTGGCGTCACGTTCCCCGGCATTATCCAGCACGGTGTGGTGCATTCCGCGGCGAACGTGGACAAAAGCTGGCTCAACACGGACATCGATGCCCTCCTCACGGCCCGCCTGGGCCGCCCGGTAGAGGTCATCAACGACGCCGACGCCGCCGGGCTGGCTGAGGCACGGTACGGCGCCGGTGCCGGGATTGACGGCACGGTCCTGGTCATCACCCTGGGCACCGGGATTGGGTCGGCCTTTATTTTCAACGGCAATCTGGTACCGAACGCCGAGCTGGGCCACTTGGAGATTGACGGCTTCGACGCTGAGACCAAGGCGTCCGCTGTGGCCCGCGAGCGGGACGGCCTGACCTGGGACCAATACAGCGTGCTGCTGCAGCGCTATTTCTCCCATGTCGAATTTCTCTTCTCCCCGGAGCTGTTCATTGTGGGCGGCGGCATCTCCAAGCGCGCGGACGAGTACTTGCCCAACCTGAAACTTCGCACCCCTATCGTCCCTGCTGAGTTGAAGAACGAGGCGGGAATCGTGGGCGCCGCCGTCGAAATCGCTGTGAAGCACAAGCTCACCAAGTAGGCCAAGGATGCCCATTGCGCACTGCATCGCCGGTGTGCGAACATTCCCGTAATCGTGATCCATCGGCAGGAGGTGAGACCCATGAACGCAGTATCCGCAATGGGTGCTCCCCTGCAGTCCACGATCGCGCGGCTTAGGTAGTCGTCGCCGGGAGCGCCAGCCAGGCAATTCGCGAAAGGCGACTCCCTTGAACTCAACCCCCTCTTCAACTCCGCACCTCACCTCGATGGCCGGTTCGGGCCGGGCGTTGGTGCTCGGCGGCGGCGGATCCACAGGCAACGCGTGGCTGATCGGCGTCATCGCCGGCCTCTCCGATGCCGGGCTGGATGTGACCGACGCCGACCTAACCATCGGTACATCGGCCGGATCGACGGCCGCGGCCCAGATAGCTGGCGCGACCCCTGCCGAACTGCTTTCCGCCATTCTTGCCGGGGCGCCGCAGCGACGGACCGGTCCGGCCGGATCCGACGGTGGACGCGTTCCGGTCAGGCCGGTGGCGGACCACCTGGCGAGAACGGCCAGGATCATCGCCGCCGCCGGGGACGCGGCTGACATGCGCCGCAGGATGGGTGCGCTGGCACTCGACCTGGCGGCGGCGTCGGATGCTTCCGTGCAAACACGGTGGCGCGCCACCGTCTCCGCGCGGCTGCCCAGCCAGGACTGGCCGCAGCGAACAGTGCTCATCACGGCGGTCGATGCCCGCACCGGGGAACCGGTCGTGTTCGACCGCGGCAGCGGAGTGGACCTCGTGGACGCCGTCGCCGCCAGCTGTGCCAGCGGCTTCGCCTACAGGATCGGGGACAAACACTACATCGACGGCGGATACCGGCGATCCAGCGAGAATGCCGATCTGGCAGCCGGATACGGGCGGGTACTGGTGCTGTCACCCTTCGGCGGCAGGACCCGAACGCCACTGGAGTGGGGCATGCACCTTGCAGCGCAGGTCGACGAGCTCCGCGCACGCGGGAGCAGCGTCGAAACGGTCTTCCCGGACAGCAACGCCGAGCACATGTTCGGTGCCAATGCGATGGATCCGTCGCTGCGTCCGCCCGCTGCCCGGGCTGGTTACGACCAAGGCATGGCCCTTGCCGGGAAGCTCACCACATTCTGGCACTGACGCAGTGGAGGGTTCCCAGCCACCGGCACCAGTGCTTACAGTGGGCTCTTCTCGGAACTTCTGGTGCCCTTTGCCGCCGGACCAGCGGTTTCTTCCACCGACTCGTGGCGTAGCAGCGCAATGGCCGTCTCGAAGTCTTCCAACGATTCGAAGGCCTGGTACACGCTGGCGAAGCGCAGGTACGCAACCTGGTCAAGCTTCTGCAGCGGGCCCAGGATCACCAGACCCACTTCGTGCGCTTC
Source organism: Pseudarthrobacter sp. (assembly GCA_039932075.1). Taxonomy (GTDB): domain Bacteria; phylum Actinomycetota; class Actinomycetes; order Actinomycetales; family Micrococcaceae; genus Arthrobacter. The sequence goes on from JBDTQQ010000078.1 coordinate 3,297, forward strand.
GATCTCGGCGGCTCCCGAGGCGCGGATCTGCTCTTCCACTTCCTGGGCAAGGAGCGCGAGGTCATCTTCGCTGACCGGACGGCCCTGGCATGCTTTGCGGACGCCGTTGATGACTTTGCTGCGGCTGAAGGGTTCACCGACGCCTGAGCGTTTGATAACCGAAAGGCTGGTGGTTTCCACTGTGGTGAACCTGCGCCCGCACTCCGGGCACTGACGGCGGCGTCTGATGGCCGAGCCGTCGTCTGCCATGCGGCTGTCCACAACGCGGGAGTCCGGATTGCGGCAGAACGGACAGTACATGGTGGCGACTCCCTCAGTCTCAGCGTGCGGCCTACCACTGCATCTTACGCCACTACAGCCACGGAACTACTATATGTAGTGTCCCTACGGACTACATGTTGTGCTTTCCGCCCCTGAGGTCCGTCATCAGGCAGTCCCCGCGAAACGTGCCGTGACTGCCTCGCCGTGCGCCGGCAGGTCCTCGGCACCCGAAAGGCTGACAATGTGGCCGCTGACTTCCTGCAGGGCGGCCCGGCTGTAATTGACCACCTGGATGGCGCGCAGGAACGTTGTTACGTTCAGGCCGGAGGAGAACGCCGCCGTACCGCTGGTGGGCAGCACGTGGTTGGAGCCTGCACAGTAGTCCCCCAGGCTGACGGGACTGTAGTCCCCCACGAATATGGCGCCCGCATTCCGGATTCTGGCGGCAACCGCGGAAGCATTGGCAGTCATGATTTCCAGATGCTCGGCAGCATACGCATCGCAGGCCGCAACGCCCTGGTCAAGGTCCTCCACAAGCACGACGCCGGACTGGGGTCCGGACAGTGCCTCGCACACCCTGGCTGAGTGCTTGGTGCCGGACGCCTGCCTGTCCAGTTCGAGGCGGACTGCTGCGGCAAGATCCTCCGAATCGGTGATGAGTACCGACGCGGCCTTGGGGTCGTGTTCAGCCTGGCTGATCAGGTCGGCAGCCACAAGGTCCGGCTGCGCCGAGGAATCGGCCAGAATGGCAATCTCCGTGGTCCCGGCCTCGGAGTCGATGCCCACCACACCCTTGACAAGCCGCTTCGCGGTGGCCACAAAGATGTTTCCAGGACCGGTCACCACGTCAACGGGTTCCAGGGCCGGTCCCGCGTCAGAGGCCTCCACGCCGTACGCGAACGCAGCGATGGCCTGTGCGCCGCCGATGGCGTACACCTCTCTGATGCCCAGAAGGGCAGCGGCCGCGAGAATGGTGGGGTGCGGGAGCCCGCCAAAATCTTTCTGCGGAGGGGATGCGAGGGCGATGGATTCCACACCGGCGGCCAGCGCCGGGACAACGTTCATGATGACCGAGGACGGATAGACCGCCAAGCCGCCGGGGACGTAGAGCCCCACCCGCGACACCGGCACCCAGTTCTGGCTCACCAGAGCGCCATCGCCGAGTTCGACGTCGACGTTGCGCGGCCGCTGCCCGTCCGCGAACCGCCGGGCACGGCTGATGGATTCTTCCAGCGCGCTGCGAACGGCAGGGTCCAGTTCCGCCAAGGCCTTCGCCAGCGAATAGGACGGAACCCGGGGGTGCACCTGGTCAACTCCGTCAAAGCGCCGGGCAAGGTCGCTGAGGGCGGAAAACCCCTGCTGGCGGACCGCGTCGATGATGTGAAGGACCTTTTCTTCCGCGTCCGCCACGGTGTTCTGCCGGGCGCGGGGCACTGCGGCGCGCAGGCCGGCCAACGTCAGTCCCCGTCCCCGCAGGTCGACCGTCCCGAAGTTGACGGTTGCGGTTGGCGGAGCTGCTGGGGATTCAGGAGAAATGGTCACCGCTTCATTTTACGCGCCGGGCGCAGTGCCTTCGACGCCGGGTGCGGCGGGTTCGCTCTCGACGCCGGTCCCTGCGTCGGGCCCCTTCCTGAGCAGGGTGAGCAGGCTCAGGGCAAACACTGACCCTGCGGTAGCGGCTGGCCACACCAGCAGTAGGGACAACGCACGGAGGGAGAACGCCACACTGGCGTTTGACGTCACATCCACTGGCGCTCCCCACAACCGGCCTGACAACACGCCCGTCTGCCAGGCAATGACGGCGCCCGCGAGGCCGCCGGCCAGGCTGAGGAGGAACGCCGGCTGCGCGGCACGGCCACCCTTGTCGGTGAGGAATACGGCCACCAGGCACCCGGCGAAGACCAGGAGACCGCCGAGGGTCAGGTCCCGCGGCAGCCACACTTCCGGGTTGGCCCCGTTACCCAATGCCGGATTGCGGGTGATCAGGTTCAGCCCGCCGGGAGCGAGCAGCCACCACAGCAGCCCCACCGGAACACCGCCGGCCGCGGCAGCGCCAAACCACGTCCATGGCTGCCGGGCGGAAGCGTGACTGATGTGTTTCTTCATGAAACAAACCTTAACAAAGGAGGATGCGCATGGCCGCATGACGTGCGTAGTCAGCCGATTCCGCTGTGCACCGGCTGAGCAATACGCTTAAGGGAGAATCCATATGAGCATGTTTAGGGAGCAGTTTTTACGATGTCAGATGCAGCGCCGTTTGAGGGCACGTTCAAGGAAATGTTCCGGCGCCACGCTGCCGGCGTCGCGATCATCACGGTGAACTACCAGGGCGAGCCGTACGGCTTCACGGCCACGTCGGTGGCATCGCTCTCAGCCCAGCCACCGCGGTTCACCTTCAACATGGCCCGCAGCTCAAGCTCCTGGCCGGCCGTGGCCAACGCCACCCACCTCGGCGTCCATATGCTGGGCCTGGAAAACCAGGCCCTGGCCGACCGCTTCGCGCGGACCAAGGACCGGTTCGGCGGCGACCACTGGGAACTGGGACCCTACGATGTCCCGATTCTCAAGGACGTCGCAGGCTGGCTGATCGGCAAGATCCAGATGCGTCTCTCCTTCGAGAACAACGCCGTGGTAGTCGTCGAAGTTGTGGCCGGCGCGGTGGGCACGGACGGCTCGCCGCTCCTGTACCACTCAGGCAGTTATGGCCAGCCGGTCCCCCTGGACTACGAAATCTAGCTGGCGAACCTAGTAGTCCAGGCAGGTCGGCCCGAGGAGGACCTTAAGGTCCCCAAACAGTGAGGGGCTTGGGTTGACCCTGAGGTGCACCGGCAGCGCCATGACTTCGGTTCGGGTATCCCCCTGCAGGTGCAACCGGACTTCGGAATTCCCCCGGTGGTTCCGCAGGACATCCCCAAGTTCGGTGACAACGGCCTCGGTGGCCTTGTGGGTGGGCATGGAAATCTGCAGCGGACCATTTGTTCCCTCACTGAGGTCCGGAACAGAGAGTTCCATGCAGTTCAAGGTGACTGCACCATCGTCGCGCCGCTGCAGGCGGCCCTTGACCACCACAATCAGGTCCTCGGCCAGGACCGACGCGATCGGTCCATAGACCTGGCCGAAGAACATGACCTCCATGGAGCCGCCAAGGTCTTCGATTTCGGCACGTGCGTAGGCATTGCCGCTCGCCTTGGCGATCCGGCGGCTCAGTGAGGTGATCATGCCGGAGATGGTGACGATGGCACCGTCGTGCGGCCCGTCTTCGGCAATGATCGAGGTGATGCTTTGGTCCGCATGCTGGCTGAGGAGCCCCTCGAGTCCCTGGAGCGGGTGGTCTGAGACGTACAGGCCCAGCATGTCCCGTTCGAAGGACAGCTTGTCCTTCTTCTCCCACTCCGGCAGGTCGGGGATCTCAATACTCAGCGATGCCTCGGACTCGGCCTCCTCGAAACCGGCGAAGAGGTCGAACTGGCCGATCGCCTCATTGCGCTTGAGCGTGATGACCGAATCGATTGCTTCTTCGTGGATCATCGCCAAAGCGCGCCGGTGGTGCTTGAGGGAGTCGAACGCGCCGGCTTTGATCAGCGATTCAATGGTGCGCTTGTTGCACACAACGGCAGGAACCTTGACCAGGTAATCCTTAAAGGACGTGTAAGCGCCTTCCTTTTCGCGCGCAGCCACCATGGCTTCGACGGCGTTGACCCCGACGTTGCGGATGGCTCCCATTCCGAAGCGGATATCGTTGCCCACAGGCGTGAAGTTCAGTGCAGACTCGTTGACATCCGGGGGCAGCACGGTGATTCCCATGCGCCGGCACTCATTGAGGTAGATTGCCGACTTGTCCTTGTCGTCGCCCACCGACGTCAGCAGCGCAGCCATGTACTCCGGCGCATAGTGGGCTTTCAAGTACGCGGTCCAGTACGAAATCACGCCATACGCGGCAGAGTGCGCCTTGTTGAAGGCGTAGTCGGAGAACGGGAGCAGGATGTCCCACAGGGTCTTGACTGCGGCCATGGAATAGCCGTTGTCCTGCATGCCCTGGGAAAACCCGGCGAACTGCTTGTCCAGCTCGGACTTCTTCTTCTTGCCCATGGCACGGCGGAGAATGTCTGCCTGGCCCAGGGAATAGCCGGCGAGTTTCTGCGCCACGGCCATGACCTGCTCCTGGTACACGATCAGGCCATAAGTCCCGCCAAGGATCTCCGCGAGGGGTTCCTTGAGCTCGGGATGGATCGGAATGACTTCCTGGATCCCGTTCTTGCGGAGCGCATAGTCGGTGTGCGCGTTGGCACCCATGGGACCGGGACGGTAGAGCGCCAGGACAGCGGAGATGTCTTCGAAGTTGTCAGGTTTCATCAGCTTCAGGAGCCCGCGCATGGGGCCGCCGTCCAACTGGAATACGCCCAGGGTGTCGCCACGGGCCATCAGCTCGTAGGAGGCGACGTCGTCCAGGGCCAGGCTGTCCAGGTCCAGGTCATGGCCGCGGTTGAGCTTGATGTTCTCCAGTGCGTCCGAGATGATCGTCAGGTTTCGCAGACCCAGAAAGTCCATCTTCAACAGCCCGACTTTTTCTACCGTCGGACCGTCCCACTGCGTGATGATGTCTTCCTTGCCGGTGATTGTTTGCAGTGGCAGCACG
>JBDTQQ010000079.1:0-8148 GCA_039932075.1 Pseudarthrobacter sp.
CTCAACGCGCCGCTGGACATCATTGTGGTCCGCAAACTCGGCGTCCCGTTCCGGCCGGAAGTGGCGATGGGAGCCATTGGGGAAGGCAACGCCCGCGTACTGGACCAGCGGGTCATCTCGCTCGCAGGGATAACCGAAGACGATCTGCGAAGCGTGGAACGGGAGGCGCGGGCACTTCTGAAATCCAGGGTGGAACGGTACCGCAGGGGACGGCCGCGACTGGAACTGAACGGGAAGACCGCCCTTATCGTCGATGACGGCATGGCCACCGGATCGACGGCCCGGGTTGCCTGCCAAGTGGCCCGGCAGCTCGGCGCGGCCAGGATAATCCTGGCCGTCCCTGTGGCCCCGGCACACCTGCTGGACACCCTGACTGAACCGGATGAGGTTGTTTCCCTCATTTCCGCCCGTGACTTCCAGGCCGTGGGGCAGTATTACGGTGATTTCTCACCCACCGGGGACGAGGAGGTAGTGCAACTGTTGGACGCGCTTGCACAGCGCGATTCCACCAGCGGCGGAGGACAGGGCGCAGCCGTTGACCAAGAAGTGCAGATCCCCGCAGCCGCCCTGACCCTGCAGGGAGACCTGCACCTGCCCGCACACTGCGAAGCGGTTGTCGTTTTCGCCCATGGAAGCGGCAGCAGCCGGCACAGCCCCCGCAACAGGTATGTTGCCTCCATCCTCCAAGGCGCAGGCCTGGGCACCCTCCTTCTGGACCTGCTGACCCCGGGCGAGGAAGCAGACCGCAGGAACGTGTTCGATATCCCGTTACTGGCCCAACGGCTTACCGCGGCAACCCAATGGCTGGGTAGCCAATACGGCCCCGGATGCCGCGTGGGCTACTTCGGGGCAAGCACCGGTGCCGCCGCCGCACTCTGGGCCGCAGCCGACGCCGGCAGCCAGGTCGGCGCGATCGTTTCCAGGGGCGGGCGGCCAGATTTGGCCGGCCCCCGGCTCGCCGCCGTCCGCGCCCCCACCCTCCTGATCGTCGGCGGCGCCGATACCCAGGTTCTTGCCCTGAACCGTGCGGCGATGAACGAGATGCGGGTGCTGACGCGCCTGGAGGTCATTCCGGGAGCCACCCACCTCTTCGAAGAACCTGGAACGCTCGCACAGGCGGCGAAGCTGGCTACCGGGTGGTTCACCCACCACTTGTTGCCTGCCCGCAACGGCGGCCCACTTCCGGAGGGCCTCCCAGGAACACCCCTCTGAGAGATCCACGTAGACTGGCAGAATGCGGCTGGTAGCAAGCGATATTGACGGAACCATTCTGGGGCACGACGGAAAAATCAGTGACCGCACCGTCCGCGCCTTCCACGCCTGCCGGGAGGCCGGTGTCGAACTGGTTTTTGTTACCGGCCGGCCGCCGCGCTGGCTACACCCGCTGCAGGATCAGCTGGGCCACACCGGCACGGTGATCTGCTCCAACGGCGCCGTGGTGTGGGACCTCGAGACGGACCGGCTGGTCTCCGCCCAGACGCTCAGCCTTGATGCCGTCCGGGAAGCACGCCGGATCATCAAGGCCCTGCGGCCCGCCTCGCTTTTCGCTGCCGAGACCCTCACCGGGTTCCACCTGGAGCCGGGCTTTATCGAGAACGGCTCCAGCGAGTTGCTCGCCGAATTTACCCCCGCTCCGCTGGCTGACACGCTCACCGCGGAGGACGCCGTCGTGAAGTTCCTTGCGATCGTCAGGGAAGGCACCCCTGACGACTACCTCGCTGAGGTCCGCCCCGCCGTCGCGCACCTCGCGTACGCAACGCACTCCGCCCCGAGCGTGGCCATGTTGGAACTGTGCCTTCCCGGCGTCAACAAGGCAGTCACCCTGGCCGAGTACGCCAGGTCCCTCTCGATCGATGCCGCGGACGTCGTGGCGTTCGGCGACATGCCCAACGACGTCGAGATGCTGCGCTGGGCAGGCAACGGATACGGGATGGCCAGCGGCCACCCGGACGCCATCCGCGCCGCCGGGCAGCAGGCACCCCACTTCGACGATGACGGCGTGGCCCAGATTCTCGAGGCCAGGCTGGCGGCGTTGGGCGTCAAGCCTTACTGACGCGTCCACAGCCGGGATTCACAGCCGCCGCTCACCTCGTGTTCACTTTCGCCCCCTAATGTGGGCCGAGGATATACACCATCCACAGCTTGAGGGGAAGTCATGGCAAGGAACGGCAACCAACGAGCGGCCGAGGGGCCGCTGCGCCCGGCAAAGCCGGCGGCGCACTGGAAAGCGCTGAAAGAGGGCGACCGTGTGCGCGTCCTCATCACTCCCGGTTACGAAACCGGCGGGTTCGTGGACGCCATCACCTCGGACTACACCTCTGTGTGGGTGAATCTCGACGACGGGCGGGGGCGTACGATGCTGCACTGCAGCGACGGCGTGGAGATCGTGCCCCAGGAGGCATAGCGGGCAGCTTGGGGTACGCTCGCAGCGTGACCGAGCGGTACTTTGACTCTTCCGGTGATGCTTCGCGCGCGCCGCGCCCCATCGCCATCGCCCACCGCGGCTTTTCCCGGGCGGGGCTGGAAAACTCGATGGCCGCCTTCAGCGCCGCCGTCGAACTCGGGTGCCGGTACGTCGAAACCGATGTCCACACCACGTCCGACGGCGTCCTGCTGCTTTTCCACGACGACACCCTGGACCGGGTGACCGACGGCCGTGGCCGGATCTCCGAACTGACTGCAGCCGACGTGGCAGCAGCCAGGATCGACGGAGTGGAACCGGTGCCGCTGTTCGACGAACTCCTCACGGCCTTCCCCGAAGTGCGGATTAACCTGGACATCAAGGACTGGGGCTCCGTGCACAGCCTGGCCGCTGGCATCGAACGTCACCGCGCGCATGACCGCGTCCTGGTGGCCAGCTTTTCAGACCGCCGACGCCGGGCCGTGCTGAAGCTGCTGAGCCGGCCGGTTGCGTCCTCGGCCGGGGTGGTGACGAACGGACTGCTCGTGCTGCTTGGCCCTGTACTCCCGGTCCCTTTACTGCGCTTTGTGCTTCGGGGCCCGTTGCGTGACGTTCAGGCGTTGCAGGTGCCCGTCCGGCAGGGGGCGATTCGTGTGGTCACGCCCGGGTTCATCCGCCGCGCGCACGCCCTCGGCCTCGTAGTCCACGTTTGGACCATCAATGATCCCGCCGAGATGCGTCGCCTGCTGGACCTCGGCGTGGACGGGATCGTGACGGACCGGGCAGACCTGCTGAGGCAGGTGCTCCTGGAACGGGGCGAGTGGCCTGGCAGCTGAGCTGCCCGGCGTTGCCGGGGCCCCGAAGTAAGGTGCAGTGCAGCCGGTTAGTGCCGGTCAGCGCCGCCGGGGCCAGGGACGGGTCCGGGTTCGGCGGTGAGGAGCCGGAGCTCGTCAGTGTCGAGGGGAGCATTCCAAGCGGCCCAATCCAACGGCCGGACAGAGGGCCTGCCCAACAGGTAGCCCTGCCCGGCACTGAAACCCAATTCTGTCAGGACTGTCAGTTCCTCGGCGGTTTCGACGCCTTCCGCCACCACGACGCTTCCAATCTGAGCGGCAAACTCCACCATGCAGGCGGCAACGGCGTGCTGCGTCGGGTCCTGGTCCACGCCGCTGATGACGCTTCTTCCCAGCTTGATGAAGTCGGCACGCAAATGGAGCATCCGGCTCAGCGTGCCCGCGCTGGAGTGCGAGTCATCGATGGCAATTCTCAGCCCGCGTTCCCGCAGCGGAGTTATTGCGGAAATGAAATGCGAGTATTGCTCGTCGGGAATTCCGTCGGTCAATTCGAGGACAATTCGTTCTATGGGCAACTCAATGTGGTCAAACAATTCCGGCAGGCGCGGGTCGAGGCACGATGCGGGCGAGATGTTCATCGCAACATAAAGGTGCTCAGGGAGATTCGCGGCGGCCAGCGCTGCAGAACCGAGCGCTGAGAATTCCAGGTTCGCTCCCAAACCAACCGCAGCAGCTTCGGCGAACCAGAGTTCCGCGCCGGCGCCGTCGTCACTCACAAAGCGGGAGAGCGCCTCAACGCCCACCACATTCTTGGAGTCCAGTCCGTAAATAGGCTGGAAAGCGGTCATCAGCATCTGGTTCTCCAGCAAGGCGCTGATTCTGGAGAGGCTCCGCAATGAATCCAGCCGCTCAGCAAGATGCGGAGGAACGGCATTCAGGGGTTGAAGGGCGCGGGCCGTGTCTGGGTTGTCCTCCCGCGCGGCATCCACCTGGCGGCGCTCCAACAGGTATTCCAGCAGGGCCCGTTCCGGTACGCCGGGGTTTTCGCCCAGGCGATCGCTGAGGTGCTGGCGGATGGCCGCCCCCGCAGGATCAGTATCCGCCAATACCGCAGCGATAACTCCCCATGCTTGCACGCGAACTGTCATTAGCGACGCCCCCAGTTGACGAAGTAATGGCTCCGTGGCCGTTCTATTTTCAAATTTCCTGGCGCTTTCCGAAATTCAATGCTTCTGATTTGGCCGATCTCCGGACCACGAAGAATCGGATACCGCAACTAGATCGTATATCGGGACCGGCAAAAAGCGCAGCCCCTTAACGACTATGCACTATTACTCTGCGCAGGACTTCCGGCCAGAAGGCCGGGGACTTGTTCGGGCGGAACGGGTTTGCTGAAATAGTACCCCTGCGCGCTAAGGCAGCCCAGGCTCCGCAGGTGTTCAGCCTGCTCCGCAGTTTCCACACCCTCCCAGACAGCTTCCAGCCCGCAGGCCCGCACCAACTGCAGGACGGCAGCCACCAGGGCAGGTTGGCTGGGATCGGTACCCAAACCCTCGATCAGTGACCGGTCCACCTTGACGCGGTCCACCGGGAGGCGGCGCAAATAGCTGATGGAGGAGTAGCCCGTACCGAAGTCGTCGATCTCAATTCCGACCCCAAGCCCCCGCAGCCCGCCCAGGGAGTACCGGTCCAGTTCGTTGCCCCTGACGATCGCCACTTCCGTCAGTTCGAGAACAACCTGCTCCGGCCGTACGCCTGTTTCCTTAAGCACCCCGCGGACATCTTCAATGAACTGGAGGCTTTGCAGGTCGGTGGCGGAGATGTTGATCCGCACGGAGAAGGAACTGTCCACCAGCGCGTCGTCAACCCAGCGGCGGAGCTGGTGGACGGCCGTCGTAAGGACCCAGAGGCCGAGCTCGGAGATCAGCCCGGCATCTTCAGCAAGGGGGATGAACTCGTCCGGCATGATGAGCCCCCGGGTGGGGTGCTGCCAGCGGACAAGGGCTTCCACGCCTTCAATCCTGCCCGTGTCCAGCTCAATCACGGGCTGGTAATGGAGCACCAGCCCTTCACCCTTCACCGCGGTCCGGAGGTCATCGAGGAGTTGGCTGCGGAGCCTGCGGACGAGAAGGAGGCCTGGTTCGAACACATGGAGCCGGTTCTGGCCTTCGGCCTTCGAGGCGTACATGGCAACGTCGGCCTCCATAAGCAGGTCGTCCGGCGCCCGGCCCGGTTCCCCGACGCTGAGTCCGAGGCTCGCCCCGCAGCGGATGGTCCGGTCGGGCAGTTCGATCGGTTCCTTGAGGGCAGCCAGGATGCGTTGACCGACGACGGCGGCCTGGTCGGCACCCGTGGCAGGCATGACAATGGCGAACTCGTCCCCGCCGAGCCGGGCGACAACGTCAGTGCTGCGGACGGCCGCACGGATACGCCTTGCGACGGTGGTTAGCACCTGGTCCCCGGCGGCGTGTCCCAGGCTGTCGTTGATGGACTTGAAGGCATCCAGGTCAAGGAGCAGGATCACCGGCCGGCCGGCGCCGTCATGGTCCTGGGCGGACTTCAGCGCGGCAAGGAGCGCCGACCGGTTGGCGAGGCCGGTGAGGGGGTCCTGCATGGCCATCTTCTGCATTTCGCGGTGTGCCTCGTGGAGCAGCTGGGTGCGGTCCTCAACACGCTGTTCAAGTTCCTCGTAGATGATCTGCAGGTCCTCGGCCAGGAGGTTGGTGCCCATGATGATGGCGTCGAGTTCGTCGCGGGCGGGCGAAACTTCTATCCGGGACTGGAGGTCGCCGGAGGCAAGCCGGACAATGCCTTCCAGAAGTTGGGACAACCTGGGGTCATCATCGGCGAACAAGGGGGCCTCCTCTCCGGGGTACAGGGGTTTGGCGGTTCAGGGGTTCTGTGGCGAATGGGTATCGAGTGGGAGCTTCACTGTGACGGTGGTGCCCAGGCCCAGCTGCGACACCACCTCGATGCGGCCACCGTGGCGATCCACGATGTCCTGCGTGATGGCAAGCCCCAAACCGGTGCCGGGCACCGCCCCGGCCATGGCGTTGGAGGCCCGGTAGAAGCGGGTGAAGACGTGTGCCAGCTCATCGTCGGAGATCCCCATCCCGGTGTCCGAAACCCTGACCGTCGCCCAGCAGGTGCCGTCGGCGTCGGTCTCGGATACGCTGCCGACGTCGATCCGCCCGCCCCCTGGAGTGAACTTGATGGCGTTGGAAACCAGGTTGGTAAAAACCTGCTGCAGCTGGACCTCGTCCGCCATGATGTCGAGGTCTTCGGCAATGGGGGCCAGTACGATGCTGACGTTCTGCAGCTTCGCCAGCGGGGTAAGCGCGGCGGTGACAATCTTCAGTGTCCGCGCCAGCCGGACCGGCGTCAGCTGCAGCGGACTGAGCTCGTGGCCGTTGCGGGAAACGCTCAGCATGTCCTCTATCAGCAGGCGAAGCCGTTCCGTATTGCGGACCACAATGTCAAGCATCTGGTGGACGTCCGTGGACACCGGGTCGGAGGTGTTTTCCTGGATCATGTCCAGGTACGCCATGATCGAGGTCAGCGGGGTGCGGAGTTCGTGGTTGACGGTTGCCAGGAAGTCGGTCTTGGCCTTGTCCAGCTCCCGGAGCTGCTTGACCACCTGCTGCTGGCTGGTGATCAGGTGGCTCTGGATCAGTCCGTGGGCCGCGTTGCCGGCCACGTGCTGGATGAGGCCGAGCTCGGCCCGCGACCATTCCCTGGGGGCGTCCAGCAGCGCTATCCAGATGATGCCCAGGGATGAACTGCCGTCGCCCATCGGGACGGCCACGTAGGCTGCCGCGTTGAGGGCGGCCAGCTCGGCGGGAAGCTCGGCATCATCAGTGCCGGCCTGCACAAAAGCTCCATTCGCGGTCAGGGGCTCTGCCCGAGACCAGAGGAGATCCGCTGCCGAGCGGGCCTGTTCCGCCGACGCGAACAGCGACTCAGGCAGGGGCGCCAGCCCGGGCCGGTGCCATTGGGCGGTGATCAGCGGCACCCTGTCGTCCTCGAACGTGGCCAGGCAGACCCGGTCTGCGCCGAAGGTGTCACCGAAACCCGTCACCACAAAGTCAGCGATCTGCTGGGGGTCGTTGGTTCCGCGAAGTGCCGCCGATACCTGCCGCAGCCTTTCGCGCAGCGTCTCGGCTTCATCCCGCCTCTCGGCCCGGCGGGAGACCATATTGATGAGTGCCGTGGCCCGGTGGATCAACTCCTTGGCCGCAGGTGGTTTGGCAATGCAGTCCCGCACACCGGCATGCTCCACGGCCTTGACCTCGGACGGACTGTCCAGGTCCACGAGCGCCAGCACGGGGGCCGCAACGTCGATGTCGGACAGGGAACTGTCCAGGACCAGAACGGAGGGTTTGGCATCGTCCAGAATCGCGGACAGGCCGGCGGCATTCCCGGCAGCACGGACCGTGAAGCCCGCCGACTCCAGCGCTGCCGTGACGAAGTGCTGGCGCCCGGAGTCCGGGTCCGCGACAACGGCCAGGTAGGGCACGGTTGCCACGTGTGGCGTGTCCGTTGGCAAGCTGTCCCCCTCGCTGCTGGTAGAGCACTGTTCAGTCGTGACTGAGTACATTGTAGGGTGACGGGGCAAAGCTGGCCCTTATTAGGAAGCGCGGAAGGTAATCGTGACGAAACAGCCTGCAGAAGGTGTGAAGGCGGATCTGACGCTGGATGGGCAGGGCGTCATCCAACTGAAGTGGCCGCGGGCGGTGTCCATCTCCCAGGTCGACGCCGAAGCTGCTATGCGCGCGGTGAACGAACTGTGCGGCGACCTCCGCTATCCCATGCTGGTGGACATGGCCACGACGGCGCAGGTCAGCCGAGGTGCCCGCGCCGTTTTCGGCAGGCCGTGCCAAGCGTCCCGGATAGCACTGCTGGGGGCATCACCCGTGGACAAAGTGCTGGCAAACTTCATCCTGGGCATTAACA
>JBDTQQ010000080.1:0-8148 GCA_039932075.1 Pseudarthrobacter sp.
GGCCGCCCAGGGCCTTAAATCGCGCATGCTCCTGCAGGTCCACGACGAACTGGTATTCGAAGTCGCGCCCGGAGAACGGGAAGCGGTGGAGAGGCTCGTCACGGAACGAATGGGATCGGCAGCTGACCTCAGCGTCCCCTTGGACGTGCAGATCGGCGTCGGACCCAGCTGGTACGACGCCGGGCACTAGGCGGAGTGCCAGGTGGCGGGTGTGTTCCTGCTGGCCAGCGTCGTGATTGATTGGTTAGGCTCGGCGTTGTGGCTGAACTGAGTGAGGACTACGAAATCCGGCGTTTCGGCGCGGCAGTCAAGGGGGAGCCGGGCTATCCGGAAGCGGAAAGATGGGTCAAGGCAGTCTCGTTCGGCTTCCACGAATCCACCCGGACACCGGAACATGTAACCAAGTCCCTGGATACATACCGCGCGGACCAGCGGATCCTGACCGGCGCCTACCAAACCCGGAATGTCGCGCCCGGTTCCCTCCCGGCGGACGTTCCCGTGGCCACCTTCGGCACCTTGCGCAAAACCCTCAACATCGGCTTTGGCAGGATGCTGGAGACGCAACTGGTCACTGCCGTGACAGTTCGCACGTCACATCGGCGTCGCGGCCTGCTGCGCCGCATGATGTCGGAGGACCTGGCGCTGGCCAGGGCTGACGGCGTGGCGATGGCAGCCCTGACAGCCTCCGAAGGATCCATCTACGGGCGCTTCGGTTACGGGGTAGCCAGCTTCGAACGCACCATCAAAGTTGACACCACAGCCAGGTTCCGTCTCAACCATCAGCCGGTCGGCACCGTGGATGTTGCAGAGCCCAAAGTACTTCTTGACCTCGCGCCGGAAGTTTTCGACCGCGTGCACCGGCTGACGCCAGGGTCGATCGGCCGCCAGGAGTGGTACCGCCAGATGGCCTCAGGCTCCCTTGCCCGCGACGGCAAGGAAGACCCCGCCGTCAAGGTGGCTTTGCACTACGGCCCGGACGGCGCCGTGGACGGCTACGTGTCCTACAAATTCCTGGGCTGGGACACGGAACCCCATACGATGCACGTGGTGGATCTGGTCACGGCCACCCACGAGGCCTACTTGGAGCTCTGGCAGTTCCTCGCCGCCATTGACCTGGTCGAACGGATCACCTGGGAGGAGGCGCCGCTGGATGATCCCCTCACCTGGGCACTCGCTGATCCCCGCTGTATCGACTCGTCGGACAGCAGGGACATGCTTTGGCTCCGCATCCTGGACGTGGTCGGGGCGCTGGAAGCGCGGCGTTATCAGGTGGACGGCCGGCTGGTGCTGGAGGTCCTCGACCCCCTTGGCCTGACGGCAGGAACCTTCGCCCTCGCAGTCAGTGGCGGTGAGGCCGCCGTCGAACGCGTTGACGCGGGGGCGGATCCGGACCTGACACTGGACGTCTCGGCGCTGTCATCAATTTACCTGGGTGCGGTTTGTCCGGTTACGCTGACGGCGGCTGAGCGGATCCGCGAACACAGGCAGGGCGCGTCGCTTCAGGCCCGTGGGCTGTTCGCCGTCGAGCGCGCCGCCCACTGCCTGACCCATTTCTAGGGGCCCCTGCGTCGTCAAGGGACCATCAGTGAGGGATATCCAAGGGCCGGAATTGCCCGGCCGCCGGTCTTTGCTGCTCGGAATGGCCGGTCTGGCGTCCGTAGCACTCGCGGGGTGCATGGCGACAGCCGGCGCGGCACAAGAAGAGGGGCTCTCAACGCCGGAGGCACCGATCCCGGTGGATCCGGCCGCTGCCGCGCCCTCACGGACGGCCCCGGCGGGAGCCCCTTCGGCTGAGCCGTACCGGCCTACGCCACCGTCAAAGCAACAGATCGTTGCTGAATTCGGATCGCGTAAACCCCGCGAGTGGGGGCTGCAGGTCACCGGCACCGTGGGGAAGTCTGCGGCTCGGGACATAGCGCTGACGCTGGATGCCTGCGGAGGCCCCGGCGGCACCGGGTGCGATCAACAACTGCTGACGACCTTGCGGAAGCTCAATGTGCCGGCCACCCTGTTCCTCAACGAACGGTGGATCCAGGCAAACCCTGCACTGACGACTGACTTGGCCCGGGACCCCCTTTTTGAACTCGCAAACCATGGATTCCTGCATCGACCGCTATCAGTCAGCGGGAATTCGGCCTATGGCATCGCAGGAACAACGGACCTGGGCCAGGTCTATGACGAGGTCATGGGGAACCAGGCTGTCCTCCAGGGCGTCACCGGCCACGTTCCGGGGTTCTTTCGGCCCGGAACGGCCTATTATGACGAGGTCGCGGCAGCCATCACGCGCCGTCTGGGCGTCGTGCCGGTAAATTTCTCGATCAATGGTGATGGCGGTGCAACGTTCGCACCGTCCACCGTGGCGGCCGAGGTCGGCAAGGCCCGGAACGGGGATATTGTGATTGCCCACTTCAATAAGCCTGGCAGCGGCACCGCGGCCGGGCTTGCCCAGGCCCTGCCCCGGCTCCTGGGCCAAGGTGCAACGTTTGCAAAACTGGGGGATGTCCTGCACTATGACCTGCCCTGACTTTGACCCGTGTTGGCCGCTGCGACTAGAATGAACGGGCATGTACTGCGTGCATGTTCTCTAAAATCCACAGAATCAGGATGACCCGGCGGATCCCCGTGATCTGCCGTCACCTGCCCGTGCGTTCCATAACGCGCGTGCGGCGGTCCGCCTGACCGACTAACTATCCACAACGGAGCCCCTACTACATGACCATCACCTCCACCGAGAAGCCCGGTACCCCCGTAGTCGCGATTAACGACATCGGTACCGCTGAGGACTTCCTCGCAGCAGTCGACGCCACCATTAAGTACTTCAACGACGGAGACCTCGTCGAAGGTACCGTCGTCAAGGTCGACCGCGATGAAGTTCTGCTCGACATCGGTTACAAGACCGAAGGTGTCATCCCCTCCCGCGAGCTGTCCATCAAGCACGACGTTGATCCCGGAGACGTCGTCTCCGTTGGCGATCAGGTCGAAGCCCTGGTGCTCACCAAGGAAGACAAAGAAGGCCGCCTGATCCTCTCCAAGAAGCGTGCTCAGTACGAGCGCGCCTGGGGCGACATCGAGAAGGTCAAGGAAGAAGACGGTGTTGTCACCGGTACCGTCATCGAGGTTGTCAAGGGTGGTCTTATCCTCGACATCGGTCTGCGCGGCTTCCTGCCCGCATCCCTCGTCGAGATGCGCCGTGTGCGCGACCTGGCTCCGTACATCGGTCAGCAGATCGAAGCCAAGATCATCGAGCTGGACAAGAACCGCAACAACGTGGTCCTCTCCCGCCGTGCCTGGCTCGAGCAGACCCAGTCCGAGGTCCGCTCCACGTTCCTCAACAAGCTGGAAAAGGGCCAGGTCCGTCCCGGTGTCGTTTCCTCCATCGTCAACTTCGGTGCCTTCGTGGACCTGGGCGGCGTAGACGGCCTGGTTCACGTTTCCGAGCTGTCCTGGAAGCACATCGACCACCCGTCCGAGGTTGTCGAAGTTGGCCAGGAAGTCACCGTCGAGGTTCTCGAGGTGGACCTGGACCGCGAGCGTGTTTCCCTGTCGCTCAAGGCTACGCAGGAAGATCCGTGGCAGACCTTCGCCCGCACCCACGCCCTCGGGCAGGTTGTTCCGGGTAAGGTCACCAAGCTGGTTCCGTTCGGCGCGTTCGTTCGCGTTGAAGACGGCATCGAAGGCCTGGTCCACATCTCCGAGCTCGCCGTCCGCCACGTTGAGCTGGCCGAGCAGGTTGTCTCCGTTGGCGACGAGCTGTTCGTCAAGGTCATCGACATCGACCTGGAACGCCGCCGCATCTCGCTGTCCCTCAAGCAGGCCAACGAGGGCGTCGACGCCGAGTCCACCGAATTCGATCCGGCTCTCTACGGCATGGCCGCTGAGTACGACGAAGAGGGCAACTACAAGTACCCGGAGGGCTTCGACCCGGAGTCCAACGAGTGGCTTGAAGGCTACGAGAACCAGCGCGCCGCCTGGGAGCAGCAGTACGCTGACGCCCAGACCAAGTGGGAAGCCCACAAGAAGCAGGTTGCCCAGCACGCTGCCGATGACGCTGCAGCTGCAACGTCCGGTGACAGCGATTCCGGCACCACCAGCTACTCCTCGGAGCCTGCTGCTGAGTCCAACGCCGGTGCAGGCACCCTTGCATCCGACGAGGCTCTTGCTGCTCTGCGCGAGAAGCTGACCGGCAACTAATTGCCACCAGCCCGGGTTTCCCGGGCTAACACGAGTGGGCCCCTGCGAAAGCGGGGGCCCACTCGTGTTTAACCTTCATTGGCTGGCAATTGGCGTTGCCAATCGTGCACTGCTGCGTCTACTGCCAGGCAGATGGAAGTGCGACGGCGGCACTTACGGCGCCGCCGCCGTCGTGCGTTAGGACGGCTCCCGCACCGCGAAGGAGACGCTGCGCACCGGCGTTCCCGGCGGTGGTGTGGGCCACGACCTGCCGCAGCCCGGCACGCCGGGCCTCGGCGAGCACCAGTTTCAGGGCGGCCGTGCCCACACCGTGCCCGCGGAAGCTCCGGCCCAGCCAGATGCCCGTCTCCGCCGTGTCACGTTCCGAGGCCCGTTTTAGCCTGATTGAACCGGCCGGGCTGCCGTCACACAACACGGCCCAGCTTTTCTCGCCCGCCAGCCCGTCCAGGCCGTTGGCCGCTCCACGGTGGTATGCCCGGAACCACTGAACCCGCTCAGCATTCCAGCCGGTTCCGCTGCCCAGCGGCGGGGATACTTCGTCCGGCATCGCATCCAGCCGGGCAAGTTCCAGCAGCAACTCCAGCATGCCTTCGTCGACGTCCGCGAGACGAATCTCAGGGCAGTGGGACATCGAGCCACTCCGTCCCCCCAGGCGTGAGCTCCACTGTTCCGGCAGTAAACGAAAGCGTGCGCTCCGCGGCCGCCGAGAGTTCCGCCGGGTGGTCCGGAACGGCAAGGCGAAGGATTGTCTCGTGAGCGCCATAGCTGGTTTCCGCCATGACGAATCCCGCTGCCCGCAGGTCGTTCTCCAGCCTGCCAGCGGCGGAGTGGGGCACGGATGCCGAGCAGATCCGCAGCCGACGGCGCCGGACCAGCGGTGTCCGGTCGAGGGCAGCGGACACCGATTCCGAGTAGGCGCGCACCAAACCACCCGCACCCAGCAGGATGCCGCCGAAATAACGTACGACGACGGCGCTGACGTCGCTAAGGTCCGTCACCCCCGAGGCGGTTTCGCGCTTGAGGATCGCCTCCAGCATGGGGATGCCAGCCGTGCCGGAGGGTTCGCCGTCGTCATTGGAACGCTGGATGTCCCGGTCCGGTCCCATGACGAAGGCTGAGCAGTGGTGGCGGGCGTCGTGGAATTCGCGCCGCAATCCTGCCACGAGGTCACGGGCGGCTTCCTCATTATCGGCGCGCCGCAGCACCGTGATGAACCTGGACCGCTTGATCTCGATCTCGTGCCGGAAATCCGGACCTGCCGCGAGTGCGGTGTACGAGGTTGCCCGGCTCTCTTGCTTTTGCTCCTGCACCGCCCAAGTCTATTCGAGCGCAGCGAGGTTAGTGGGCAGTGGATGGGCCCACGCTGTCAGGGTTCCCGGGCCGAGCGCAGCGAGGTTAGGGGGGCAGTGGGGGACTAGGCTGGTGGGGTGTTGAAAATCGGTTTGACGGGCGGCATCGCCTCAGGGAAGTCAGTGGTGGCCTCACGCCTGGCGGAGCTTGGTGCCGTCCTGGTGGACGCTGACGCGCTGGCGCGCGAGGTGGTTGAGCCGGGCACGCCCGGACTGGCCCGGGTGGTGGAGGCTTTCGGGGCCGACATGCTGGACGCCGGCGGCCGCCTTGACCGTGCCAAGCTGGGCTCTGTGGTTTTTGGCAATCCCTCGCAGCTGGCCGTGCTCAATGGCATTGTTCACCCGCTGGTCCGCGAGGCAGCGGCCGGCATCATTGCCGCAGCACGGGATGGTGCCGTCGTGGTCCAGGACATTCCGCTGCTGGTGGAGACGGGGCAGGGCAGCAACTTCCATCTGGTGCTGGTGGTGGACGCGCCCGACGACGTCCGCATCGCCCGCATGCTCGAACACCGGGGAATGACCCGGGCGGAGGCTTCGTCACGCATGGCGGCGCAGGCCACGCGTGCCGACCGGCTGGCCGCTGCGGACGTGGTCCTGGACAACGCAGGGTCCCTTGACGCCCTGCTGGCGCATGTGGATCGGCTCTGGGCAGACCGGCTGGTGCCGTTTGCGGACAATCTCCGCCGTGGTGCCAGGGCGGCCAGGGCTGGCACAGCAGTACTGTCCGCGCCGCAGGGGGACTGGGCGGCCCAGGCTGCGCGGCTCGGCTCCCGGATCTTGGCCGCAGCACCTGATGACATTCTGGACGTTGGCCATATCGGCTCCACCGCCGTGCCGGGCCTGGCGGCCAAGGACGTGATCGACCTTCAGGTCACTGTGGCAGGCCTCGACGTCGCGGACAAGATAGCGCCGCTTCTGTCGGCTGCCGGGTTCCCGGCCGTGCCGGGGGCCAATTTCGACACCCCGAAGCCGTGCGCGCCGGACCGGGGGGACTGGGAGAAACGATTCCACGCCAACGCGGACCCCCGCCGTGCCGTGAACGTGCATGTCAGGCCGGCCGGATCGTCCGGCTGGCGCTACGCGCTGCTGTTCCGCGACTGGCTCAGGAGCGACCCCCAAGCCGCCGCCGAGTATGCGGAGCATAAACGCGCTCTGACCGAAGAGTTTGCCGGCACCAAAGGCACCCACGCCTACGCTGAGGCGAAGGAGCCGTGGTTCACGGAGGTAGCCTGGCCGCGCATGGATGCGTGGGCTGCGCACACAGGCTGGCAGCCGCCGTCGTACGTCTCGGGAAGTCCACGCTCCTGAACCGGACTGTTCGCCTGTAACGGATCCCGGCCTGGCTGTCGGTCCCCGGTTGTAGATTAGATGCATGAGCCTTGCGCAGGAGATCAACCGTTTTGTGGCCCCATTTGAGGTCATCAGTGAATTCCAGCCTGCGGGTGACCAGCCCGCCGCCATCACCGAACTGACGGAGCGGATCAAGAACGGCGAAAAGGATGTTGTCCTGCTCGGCGCCACCGGTACCGGCAAGAGCGCCACCACGGCCTGGCTTATCGAACAGGTCCAGCGGCCCACCCTGGTGATGGTGCAGAACAAGACCCTTGCGGCGCAGCTCGCCAACGAGTTCCGGGAACTGCTGCCCAACAACGCAGTGGAGTACTTCGTCTCCTACTACGACTACTACCAGCCCGAGGCGTACGTGGCGCAGACGGACACCTTCATCGAGAAGGACTCCTCCATCAACGAGGAAGTCGAACGCCTACGGCACTCCGCCACCAATGCCTTGCTTACCCGCCGGGACGTCATTGTGGTGGCCACCGTGTCCTGCATCTACGGCCTGGGCACCCCGGAAGAGTACATCGCTGGAATGGTCACGCTCCGCAAAGGTGCCGAGATGAACCGCGATGACCTGCTCCGGAAATTCGTCTCCATGCAGTACGCCCGCAACGACATGGACTTTCACCGCGGCACGTTCCGGGTCCGTGGCGACACCGTGGAGATCATTCCCATGTACGAGGAACTGGCTATCCGGATCGAATTCTTCGGGGACGAGATCGAGAACATCCATACCCTTCATCCGCTGACCGGCGAAGTGATCCGGGACGAAGAGGAAATGTACGTCTTCCCGGCCTCGCACTATGTGGCCGGGCCCGAGCGGATGGCCCGCGCCATCAAGCGGATCGAGGACGAGCTCGCCGAACGGCTGCAGGTCCTGGAGAGCCAGAACAAGCTGGTGGAGGCCCAGCGGCTCCGGATGCGCACCACCTATGACCTGGAAATGATGCAGCAGATGGGCTTCTGCAATGGCATCGAAAACTACTCGTCGCACATCGACGGGCGCGCCCGCGGGACCGCCCCGCACTGCCTCCTGGACTACTTCCCTGACGACTTCCTGCTCGTGATCGACGAGTCCCACGTCACCGTGCCGCAGATCGGCGCCATGTATGAAGGCGACATGTCCCGCAAGCGCAACCTGGTGGACTTCGGCTTCCGGCTGCCTTCGGCCATGGATAACCGTCCCCTCAAATGGGACGAGTTCCTGGAACGCGTGGGCCAGACCGTCTACCTCTCGGCCACCCCGGGCAAGTACGAGCTCGGCAAGGCC
>JBDTQQ010000081.1:0-8147 GCA_039932075.1 Pseudarthrobacter sp.
GACGTCACCGCTAGTTCGACGGCGGAACCACCACGAGGCGCGCTGCCACCTCGGCCCGGGCCGCAGTCAGGGTGGCAGCATCGGGGCAGGAAACCGAGACATACACAGACGACGCGGCGGTGCCGAAGACCCTCGCCATGATGGCGGTTGATTTAGCGCCTGGCTGACCGGGCTCCTCCAAGACCAGCACCTCAACCAGCGGACCCGGCTTGTCGGGCTCACCGCCCCACCGCAGCGTTGCCGTCTTCAGGTACGCGGGCAGGATGGTGGGGTCCAGGTAGGTGAACAGGCCAACGGTCGACTCCCTGTCATCCGCGAGGACCAGGGGGGATTGATTAGCCCGCACTTTGGCCGCCACAAGGCAACCGTCGGCTTTCGCGTACTGGCTCTCACCGGCCACGTTTTCCTTAACAGGTGTCCAGCCTGGCGCATTCTTGAGGCCGTCGGAGATGCCCACCGGAACGCCCTCGGCCAACGAGGCGCCGGCCGAGAAGGGCATGTCCTTGGCGGCCACCGCTGCGGCGTCATGGCCGGGCGTGATGGTGGGGGTGGCAAATGCGGTGGCCGTCTGCTGGATCTTCGGGGCTTCGGCGTCCGGGACGCCAATACTGCATCCTGCGAGCGCCATCACGCCCAGCAGCGCCCCTCCCACGAGTCCAGCTGCAGCCTGTGCTTTCACTTCCACCCCAATATGCTCGCCGGACCGCCGACCTGCCGCCACCATCCAAGAGTCTAGACGGGGGCAGGTTCCGTTTCGTACGCCACCACCGGGAACCACTGCCACCCACAAAGACGTTGTGTGGACAGGCGGCTAAACTGGCCCAGCCGGGCCGCCTTCCGTGGACTGGCCGGACGAACAAAAGGATGAGTGCTTGACCGAGAGCAGCAGCTCCTACTACGAGGTGCTCCGCGTCGCGGTGACAGCCACCGACAAGGAAATCAAGGTGGCCTACCGCCGGGCCGCGCGGACAGCCCATCCGGACCACGGCGGGGACGCCGCCGCGTTCCGCCAAGTCACGGCAGCCTACGAAACCCTGATGGACCCCAAGCGGCGGAAGGCCTACGACCGTTCCTATGCCGCGGGAACGGCCGGCACCTCTGCTGCGGCGTCCTCGGAAGCGCACTTTGATGCACCTGCCGCGGGGAGTCATGCCTCAGCCACCGTGCACCGGCCCAGCACGCCCCGCAACACTGCCGGCGACCCCGCGCTTTACCTGCCTCCTTATGATGCCGCGGCTTTCGAAGCAGCCGGGACAGTTCCCCTCATCCCCTTCAGCCAGGCCAGTCAGCAGGTTCATGGGATGCCGCGCAAACGCGGAATTTTTGGCGCCGAGGCCAGGATCCAGCGTGAGATGCGGACCGTGCAGCTCATCACCCGGCAGGTGCTCCCGGTGATTCCGGCGGCCCGGCTGGTCAACGGGCTGCAGTCCCCCGCTGACAACAGCCACATAGACCACGCACTGCTGTCCGGCTACCGGCTGGCGCTTATCGGTTCCATGCTCCTGCCCAAGGGGGCTTACGCCTGGGACGGCCAGGCCCTCCACCATGGTGGCCGCGCCATTGCCCCGCCGCAGCTGGCCCACGTGGTGCGCGCCATGCAGGATATTTTTCCTGAGTTGAATGTCACCGGCTGGACAGTCATCCACAGTCCCGATGGCAACCTCCACGAGCCCGTCATCGACCGCCACCGGCGTACGGCCGGCGTCGGCGAGACGGTACAGGTGGTCAACGCGGCAGGCCTGGTCCGCGGCCTCAAACACTTCCTGTCCGCCGGACCAGCACCGAACACGGTCAACGTGCCCATCCTGGCCAGGCTGCTGCGCGGTATGCACAGTGGCTAGGATTGGACCGTGTTCCGAATCCTCTTCCACTCCCCCGAAATCCCAGGCAATACCGGCAATGCCATCAGGCTGGCCGCGATCACCGGTGCCGAACTGCATCTGGTGGAACCCCTGGGCTTTGATTTCTCTGACGCGAAGCTCAGGCGGGCCGGCCTCGACTACCACGACCTCGCCGTCGTGACTGTCCACAAAACCATCGAGGATGCCTGGCGGGAGCTGCAGCCGGAACGCGTCTACGCTTTCACCTCCGACGGCACGGCCAGTTACGCGGACATTGCCTACAGGCCCGGCGACGTGCTGATGTTCGGCCAGGAATCCGTGGGCCTGCCCGAACACGTCAAGCGCGACCCGCACGTCACCGCCACCGTGCGGCTTCCCATGCTGCCCTCCCTTCGTTCGCTGAACCTCGCCAATGCCGCCTCTATTGCGGTGTACGAGGCCTGGCGCCAGCAAGGCTTCGCGGGCGCCCAAATCTGACCGCCGCATTCGGGCCCATCCGTGACGCTGCCCGCACCGAATTACTCCTGACAGTAATTCCGGGACGATGAAGGAGTGACGGGTGAGACTGTTACAGGCCCGGCCGGCACTTGAGCCGCCCGCTTCGCCCGCTGCCTGGCGCAGCCCCGGCGTCGATGCCCCGGATTCAGCGCCCGGAGACCTATGCTTGATAGTGATGGAAACACCGAACGCGCCAAACTTCGAGGCCCCGGCCGCAGTCACAGCCTCTCCGTCGGATCTCAGCCGGCGCCTGGGCGGGTTACTCGCCCGGGTTGCCGAGGGAGACCAGGCAGCGTTTGCCGAGTTCTATCAGCTGACCTCCCGCAGGGTTTTTGGGATGGCACGCCGTGTCCTGATCGATCCTGAGCTTAGCGAGGACACCACGCAGGAGGTGTTCCTCCAGGTCTGGCAGAACGCAGGGAAATTCAACCCCGAAGCAGGCAGTCCGCTGTCCTGGCTGATGACCATTTCCCATCGCCGGGCAGTGGACAAAGTGCGTTCCTCGCAGTCGGCCACTGACCGTGAAGCAAAATACGGCGCCAGCAGCCAAGAGGTGGACCACGACTCCGTATCGGCCGAAGTGGACAGCAAACTTGAGGCCGAGGCGGTGGTCAGGTGCCTGGAAACGTTGACCGATACACAGCAGGAATCAGTGCGACTCGCCTATTACGGCGGCCTCACGTACCGGGAAGTCGCGGAAAAACTCAATGCGGCCGTTCCCACCATCAAGTCCCGCATCCGCGACGGACTAATCCGCTTGAAGACATGTTTGGGGGTGAGTTGAGATGACAGAGATGAACAGTCAGGGTGGCGACCGCCGTCCCGGGTCCTTCGGCCTGGAGATCGCTGCCGACCTGGATTCCGGGCGGGCCGTGGATCTGGCCGAGCTCTATGCCTTGGATGCGGTCAGTGATGGCGAACGCGCAGCCATAGACCGCTACATCTCCGCCGCCCCTGCGGACGAGCGCAATTCCTTCCAGGAGCGCGTCCGGCAGGCACGGGAAACCTTGGCCGTGTCGTTTACAGCACAGGAAGAACCTCCGGCGGACCTGTTCGACCGCATCGTTGCGCAGCTCCCCTCGCTCGCGCAACTGCCTGCAGCCGGAAGTGCTGCGACTGCAGCCGTTCCGCCTGCCGTTCAGCCGCAGCCAGAAGCCACTGACGAGCTTTCCGCGGCCAGGGCAAGGCGGGAATCACGACGCCGGTCCGGCGGCAGCGCCCCCCGCTGGCTCGCTGCCGCTGCAGCCGCCGCGGTGATCGCCCTCGGGGGCGTGGCCGTCGGATCCTATGTCGCCGATCAAAACGATCCGCTGAACCAGGTGGTCCGGGCCCAGGACGTCCGCGAGGCTTCCGTCCCCGTGAGCGCAGGGGGAACGGCAACGGTCCTGATCTCGTCCTCGAAGGATGCTTTGGTCGTCAAGATGAAGGACGTACCCGCACCCCCGCCCGGCAAGGTCTACCAGATGTGGCTTATCCCCAAGGACGGCTCGGCACCAGTGTCAGAGGGCCTCATGGACGAAGAAGCGCTGTCCAAACCCGCCGTGGTGAAGGGTATCGCGTCGGCGGCATCCCTTGGAATCACCGTGGAACCGGTGGGTGGCTCGGCTGCCCCCACGACTCCCACGGTGGCAGCCGCACCGCTGGGGGCCTGATAGCCAAAGTCTGACCACGCAGTCAGGCTGACGGCTTAGAAGCCGGCGATGGTCCCCGGGCCGTTCACGGCCACGACGTGGAACGCTTCGGCGCTGCGGCCCTCCGTGAGGCCGCCTCGCCGGGCGTTTGCGAGCATTCCGGCCCGGACGACCAATTCCATGGCGGCAACATCGGGATGCTGGCTGACGTGCACATGGATGGCGTCTAGCTTGGTTGCCACGTGGTCCGTGACGTCAACGAAATGGTTCTCACGCTCATCCGGCCCTGCGTAGAGCCACAGCCACGGCAGTTTGTAGGCGGCCAGTCCGGCCTCGGCCAGCTCGGGGTAGGCGAAGGGGTTCTCCACCGCGGGATAGACGGCCCTGGTCACGGCCTCCCCCACGGCGAGGTGGTCCGGGTGGCTCTTCTGGAGGCGGTTCCAGTTCCGTTCCGGATGCATGGCAAGCACGACGTCGGGACGGACTTCGCGGATCAGCTTCACCACACCCTTGATCACCTCGTGCGTCGGTTCCAGGTACCCATCGCGCTCGTGCAGGTAAAAAATATCGGTGACGCCCACAAGCTCGGCCGCCCGGCTTTGCTCGGCGGCCCTGAGGGAGATGATCTCTGCCCGGTGAGCCGGATCGAATCCGCCGGCGTCGCCGTCGGTCATGATGCAGTAACTGACGTGGACGCCGGCAGCTGTCCAGGCTGCAATGGTGCCCGCGGCAGCGAAGTCGATGTCGTCAGGGTGGGCGGCGAAACAGAGCACCCGCCCAACCCGGTGCGTGGCCGGGTCGAACGGGCTCTGTGCCATGGCAGCGGATTCAGCCACAATCAGCCTTTGCGTTTCTTGATTTCTTCCGTGGCCTGGGGCAGGACATCGAAGAGGTCGCCGATGATGCCGAAGTCGGCGATCTCGAAAACCGGTGATTCCGCGTCCTTGTTGATGGCCACAATGACTTTGGCCGTCTGCATCCCGGCTTTCTGCTGGATGGCGCCGGAGATGCCCGCCGAGATGTAGAGCTGCGGGGACACGGTCTTCCCGGTCTGGCCGACCTGCGCGTCATGGCTGATCCAGCCGGCATCGGTGGCCGCGCGGGAGGCACCCACTGCAGCACCCAGCGCATCCGCAAGTTCCTCCACGGGGCCGAAGTCGCCGTCGAGACCGCGTCCGCCGGCAACAACAATTTGCGCGTCAGTGAGGTCAGGACGGCCGCTGGCCACCTTCTGCTCGCGGGCGGTAATGCGGGCTGCCGCCGCAGTGCTGTCGAGGGGCACCTCCACGGTGGAAGACTCCGGTGCAGTGGCAACCGCGGCCGGCTCCGGGGTAATGCTGTTGGCCTTCAGCGTCAGCACGGAGACCGGCGTTGTGGCTTTGGCAGCGGTGTTGTAGGACCCGGCGAGGACCGACTTGTGCGCGGTGCCGTCGGCGTCGACCGCGACAACATCGGTGATCACGCCGGCGTTGAGGCGGATGCCAAGCCGGGCCGCGATTTCCTTGCCTTCGGGCGAATTATCGAGGAGCACCGTGCTGGCGCCGGCTGCTGTGGCGGCGGCCGCGAGGTAGGCCGCCTTGGGCGCCACGAGGTAGTCGTCGAGGTCTGCGGCGGAGGGCTGGAAGACCGCGGTGACGCCATACTCCGCGAACGCGGCCGAGACTGCCGGGTGCACGGCACCGTTGACTGCTACGGCGGTTTCACCCAGGGCACGGCCCGCGGTGAGCAGTTCCAGGCTGCTCTTTTTCAGGGCGTCTCCGGGGTTGTCAATGAATACAAGTACGTTAGCCATGTCTGTGATCCCTCTTAGAGCAGCTTCTGGGCGGCCAGGAAGTCGACGAGCTTGATGCCGGCGTCGCCTTCGTCGGTGATGATGGTGCCTGCAGTGCGTGGCGGACGTTCCGCGGCCGACGTCACCGTGGTCCAGGAGCCGGAGTGGCCCACCTGTGCCGGGTCGACGCCGATGTCGGGCAGCGAGAGGGTGGTGATGCTCTTGCGCTTGGCGGCGATGATGCCCTTGAAGTTGGGGTAGCGCGGCTCGTTGATCTGGTCCGTCACGGAGACGACGGCAGGCAGCGAGGCCTCGACCGTCTCGGAGTAGGTGTCGGCATCGCGGCGGGCGGTGAGCCGGCCGCCGTCGACCGTCAGCGAGGACGCGAAGGTGACCTGAGGCAGGCCGAGGCGCTCGGCCAACTGGGCAGGCACCAGGGATGTCTCGCCGTCGGTGGAGGCCATGCCGGTGAGGACGAGGTCCACCGCGCCGATGTGACGGATGGCGGCTGCCAGTGCGAGCGAAGTGGCGGCGGCGTCGGAACCCGCCAGGGCATTGTCCGTCAGGTGCACGCCTTCGGTGGCGCCCATCTGGAGCGATTTCTTGACAGCGTTGACCGCGCCGGCAGGGCCCATGCTCAGCGCGATGACCTGGTTCCCTGCTTTGGCGCCGCCGCGCGCCTCGGCCAGCTGCAGGGCAGCCTCCAGCGCATATTCGTCCAGCTCCGAAAGGATGCTTTCGTCGCGGTCCGTGGTGTAGCTCTCCCCGTTGAGGTGACGGTCGAACTGGGCGTCCGGCACATGCTTGACCAGGACGATGATCTTCAATGTCTCTTCCACTGTGTTTACAGCAGCCTTCCATGCTTGTGGACAGCCAGCCGGGTGGGGTCATGGCCTCGGAACGCCCGGGTGCGGGTAGATCCTAGCTAACCATATAGTCGTGCTCCGTTGCCGTCCCGTTAACGCCTGTGTCAGAGCCAGGCGGCGCGTTCGATGGGAGACGCACGACGGCGGCGATCATCAAGTGACCGCCGCCGTCGTTTGCTTCCTGCCGTACTTCCTACTGGTCCGCTGCGGTGCCCAGCGTCACGTCAAATGTCTGCTCCTGGCCGTTGCGCAGGACGGTGATCTTGACCGTGGACCCGCCGGCCTGTTCGCGGACGGCTGCCGTCAGCTGGTTGGGCTCGCTGACTGTCAGGTCGTTGAACTTGGTGATCACATCGCCCACCTTGATGCCGGCCTTGGCGGCCGCTGAATTGGCTTCAACCGTGGCCACGTCCGCTCCCACTGAGAAGCTGGACGAACTGCCTGAGGACTTGTCCCGGACACTGACGCCCAACTGGCCATGGGATGCCTTGCCGGTATCGATGATCTCCTGCGCCACCCGCTTTGCGTGGTTGATGGGGATGCTGAAGCCCACACCGATGTTTCCGCTGGAGGACGAGGACGAGGAATCGGAGCCGGCGGAGGCGATGGCCACGTTGACGCCGATGATCTCACCCTTGGTATTCACCAATGCACCACCGGAGTTGCCGGGGTTGATGGCGGCATCAGTCTGGATCACGTTGATGGCAATGGAACCCTGTGCCGCTGTGCTCTGGCCCTGGCCGCCGCCCGGAGGCGCGAACTGGAAGCCCTGATCGCCGCCCTGCGAGCTGTCGCCGTTCTTGGGGGCCGCTGAAGACGCCACGCTGATGGTCCGGTTCAGGGTGGAAACGATGCCGTCCGTCACAGTGCCGGTGAGACCCAAAGGAGAGCCGATCGCAATTGCGGTGTCGCCGACGTTGAGTTTGCCGGAGTCCCCAAGCGTTGCCGGGGTGAGCCCGGTAGTGTCGTCCACCTTGATCACTGCAAGGTCAGACAGCGGATCGGTCCCTACCAGCGTGGCCTTGAGGACCTTTCCGGTGCTGGTGCGGACCTCCAGGGCCGCGTTGGCTGTCTGGCCGTCCAAAGTCACCACGTGGGTGTTGGTGAGGATGTGCCCCTTATCGTCCAGGACGATGCCCGAGCCCGTCCCGCCGGCATTGCCGCTGGAGGCGCTGATGGTCACCACGCTGGGGGTGGCCTTCAGTGCAGCCGCCGTGATGGCGTTGACATCGTCTTTGTTGTTCACGATGACCGTCCCGGGCTGGCTGCCGGTGCTGCTGACGGCCGAGGGGGAACCATTGTCAAACAGGTCGCCTGATGCGACCGTAGCCACGCCGCCGCCCACCAGGCCGGCGGCGAGGATGCTCGCCACCAGGGTCCCGACGCCGAATGAGGCCTTCCGGCGGGGAGCGTCAGCGGGGTTGGGGGCGGAGTTGTACGGGCCCGGGTTGTAGTGGCCCGTGTAGCCGCCGGGCAGCGCCGAAGGCGCTCCATGCTGGGCCTGCTGGTTGTGGGCTTGCTGATTCTGGGCCTGCTGGTA
>JBDTQQ010000082.1:0-8117 GCA_039932075.1 Pseudarthrobacter sp.
GCGCTGGGAGACTCGCTGGGCTACGCGGTGGAGTTTGACTCCATCGAGGCGATCCGCGGCCGCTTCGGCACCGCCGGCGTGACGAACCTCGCAATGCTCGACGGCGGCAGTCACTTTTCGGACGACACGCAAATGACCCTGTACACCGTGGACGGCCTGGCGGAGGCGCTGGAATGGGCCAATGACGGCGTGGGGGCCGATGTCAACGCCTGCCTGTGGCTGGCATACCTGCGCTGGCTGGACACGCAGGGTGAGACGGTCCCGTCGTCGGCCCCGGTGCAGCCGAAACGCTGGATCGACGGCAACGAGGTCCTCCGGCACCGCCGTGCCCCCGGCAACGCCTGCATCAGCGGGCTGGCCAGCGGTGAAATGGG
This sequence comes from Pseudarthrobacter sp., assembly GCA_039932075.1. GTDB lineage: Bacteria > Actinomycetota > Actinomycetes > Actinomycetales > Micrococcaceae > Arthrobacter. Next base: position 375 of record JBDTQQ010000082.1, read on the forward strand.
AACGGTTTACCGGCCGGTCAACCCGGACTCGAAAGGCTGTGGAACCGTGATGCGCTCGGCACCCTTCGGCCTGATTCCGCACATATCGCCCGACGCCGTCTATAAGTTGAGTGCGGACGCCGCGTCCCTGACGCACGGCCACCCGTCCGCCCGGCAAAGTGCCGGCAGCTTCAGCCTCCTCATCCACCGGCTTGTCGCCGGCGACAGCCTGCAGGATGCAGCGGCGGCGGTCCTGGGCGAGGCCCGCCGCTTGAAGGATGTGGCGGCCGAGCTTCCGGAGCGTTTGGAAGCGGCAATCCGGTGGGCGGAAGCCGACGTCCTCGCGCCGGAGGAACTCGTGCGGGAACTGGGCGAGGGCTGGGTCGCGGAGGAAGCGTTCGCCGTCGGGCTTTACGCTGTCCTGGCCACGGCACCCAGGACGGACTCCGCAGCATCGCCGGGGGACCATTTCCGGGAAGCCATTGCGCTGGCAGTCAATCACAGCGGCGACAGCGACTCCACAGGGTCCATAGCGGGCAACATCCTGGGCGCCTTTTACGGCGAGGAGGCCCTGCCCGCGGACTGGCTTGAGGCCCTCGAAGCACCTGAGGTCATCCGCGGCATGGCCGATCTGCTCGTGGGTGTTACGACCGCCTGAGCGCCAGGTTGTTGCAGGCCTCGCAAATGTCCTCCGGGATCAGGCCGCGGCGCTGCAGGATGCCGAAGATCACGCAGCCCAGGCAGAACCCGGCGAAAGCCTCAAGGGAGGCTGCCGCGATCAGGACCGCCAACGCAATCCAGGCCGCGGGGGCTGCGCCTGCGGCGAACAGGATCAATGCCGTGGTGGACACCACGGTGCCCATGCCCTGAGCAAAACGCTTCGGCGGTCCGGGCATCAGACGGGCGCGGCCCAGCCGCGGCGCGAGGACTTTGACTGACAGCAGGGCCAGCGGCGAAAAACGCGGCCCGAAGAGTACCCGAAGCCAGAACCCGGCAGCGATCAGGACGAGCCCCCAGCCGGAACCGGTCAGCAGGGTGGCGCCGGCAAGGAGCACCACCAGGCCCGCGGTGATCCGGGCCGCGTACTCATTGACGGGGTTGGGAAAGGCAAACACGGCAGACCAGTTGATACCGCTTCGTGGACCGCTCGTCAGTTTGCTCATCCTGCAAGGCTAGGAGCCGCCGCGCCGGCTGGGAAGATTTGTTGCGCCGGATGAACTAGACGGCCGCAGCGCCCGCGTAGCCGCCCACCATCTGCAGGAACTCACCTTCGGAAAGAACTTCGATGGGCTGGCCACGGTCATGGAGCTCCAGGACACGGCGTGCCTTGCCTGTGAGTCTTCCGGACCTCAGGTCGGAGGCCACAAACCCGTCGCCTACCACCAGCACCGTGGTACGTGCCGTCACGCGGCTTTCCGGCCGGGCGCCCAACTCGGCCGAACGCACTTTGGCCTCCGGCCGGGCCATGGCCAGTTGCCCGGTGAAGACCACGGTCTGGCCGTACAAGGGGTGGGACGGCTCGGCGTCGGCATTGGGGAGCGGGTTGGCCCCCTCTTCCGGCCAGCCCGAGAGGAACGGCCGCACCGGCGCGGCACTGTTGCCGGCAGCAGCGGACAGTGCGGCAATGCTGGCTTTGGAAAGGTCGTCACGCGCCGGGTCGAACGCGTCCTGGCGGGGCAGCTCCAAGCCTAGCGAGAGGTACAGCTCGGCAATGCTGTTGGCGTTGTTCCGGGCAGCGATGTCGATCAGGATGCCAGCGCACGCACGGGCGTCCTCCGCGGCGTCGTGGTGATTGACCAGCGGGACACCGGCTTCCTCCGCGGCGAACGGCAGTGAATTGGAAACCAGGGAATAGCAGCGCCTGGACAGCATCACTGTGCAGACATACTCGTAGGCCGGACCTGCCAGGCCTGAGACTTCCAGGCCTGAGCGGATCACGCCGAGATCAAAAGCGGCATTGTGGGCCGCCAGTATGTCCCCGCCAATAAAGGCGCCAATCTCCGGGAAGAGCTCACCGAAGCGGGGAAGGCCGGCAACGTCCTCGGAGCGGATGCCGTGGATCCGGACGTTATGGTACTCAAAGTGGTCGTGGTTAGCCGGCGGCCGCATCAGCCAGGACGCTTCATCCACAACGCGGCCGCCCCGCACTTTCGTCAGGCCCACCGCGCACGGCGAACCTCGGAAGCCGTTGGCCGTTTCGAAGTCGATCGCAGTAAAGTCCAGTCCCACGGCCCATACTTTACCGCCGCACATAGCCCTTCCCGCGTCACGGGGACGGCCCTGTCGCGGATATCACCCGTCCGACGGAAGTGCTGCCAAGTGTGTCAAGTACCCTAAGTAGGTGAACTTTCATGCGATCAGCGACTTTGCCGTGCCCATGCTGGGGGGTGCAGGACCCATCCAGCCTCAGCTGGCTTCGTTCCTGCCCGACTGGCTGAACCCCGACGTCTTCCTTCGGGACTCCCCGCTCGGACCGTGGGTAGTCCTGGTGGTCTGCGCCATTGTGTTCGCCGAAACCGGCCTGCTGGTGGGCTTTTTCCTGCCCGGCGACTCGATGCTGTTCACCGCCGGCCTGCTGGTGTCCACCGGCGCCATCAACTTTAACCTGTGGGGCATGTGCGGGCTGATCATCGTGGCCGCGATCCTGGGCAACCAGACCGGATATCTCATTGGGTCCAAGGCCGGTCCGGCCATCTTCAACAAGCCGGAGTCCAGGCTCTTCAAGCGCGAGAACGTGGGGAGCGCCCACGCGTTCTTCGAGAAGCACGGCGGCAAGGCGCTGATCCTGGCCCGCTTCGTCCCCATCATCAGGACCTTCGTGCCTGTCATTGTGGGCGTGGCCCAGATGGACAAGCGTAAGTTCTTCCTCTACAACGTCATCGGAGCGGTGCTGTGGGGCGGCGGCGTAACGCTCCTGGGCGCCTGGCTTGGCCAGTTCAGCTGGGTGGGCAACAACATTGACATCATCTTCATCGCCATCGTGCTCGTCTCCGTGGTCCCGATCGGCATCGAAGTGCTTCGAGGAATGTCGGCGAAGCGCCAGGCAGCCCACTTCGGCACGGACCCCGTTGACGAATTCATCGAAGAGCATGAGCCCCACGAGGAACGCAAAACCAACCTGGACTAGGATCCAAGGCACAAATTCCGGGAGTTGACTAAGGGAGCCGCACAGGTGTGCGGCTCCCTTAGTCGTCTTAGGCGCGGCCCACGAAACCTGCTGCTACTGGCGGGACAGCGCGTCGACGATCGCCGGCAGGAGCGCCCGGAAGGCTTTGCCGCGGTGGCTGATGGCGTTCTTCTCTTCCGGCGAGAGCTCCGCACAGCTACGGTCCACGCCAGCGGGCTGCAGCACGGGATCGTAGCCGAAGCCACCGTCGCCCCGCGGCTCGCGCAGCAGGGTGCCCTCCAGTTGGCCGTACTCCACTACCTCGTGGCCGCTGCCGGCCGCCGAGGGAACGGCCAATGCCGCGGCGCAGACGAACGCCGCACCGCGGTGGCCGTCCGGTACATCGGAGAGCTGGTCCAGCAGGAGCTTGAGGTTTGCGGCGTCGTCGCCGTGCTGCCCTGCCCACCGTGCGGAAAAGATGCCCGGCGCCCCGCCCAGGACGTCCACGGCAAGGCCGGAATCGTCGGCGATGGCCACGAGCCCGGTGGCCTCAGCCACGGCCCTGGCCTTGAGGAGCGAATTTTCGGCGAACGTCACGCCGGTTTCGACGACGTCCGGGGCACCTGCCGCCGCGGCGTCCACCACCTGGGTGTCGACGTCGAGCCCCGGCACCTGCCCGCGCAGGAGCTCGCGGAGTTCCCGGAGCTTGCCCTTGTTGTGGGTGGCGAGGACGAGCCGCGGCACCGCGCCGTCCTGTACCGCACCGGCCTGCACGGCCCCGTCCGGGTGGGCGCTGCCGGCGGCAGCCATGCTCACAGCGAGTCCGCGAGGGTTTCGCGCTGGATCGCCGCCAGCTGGGTGGTGCCCAGCAGCGCAAGGTCCAGCAGCTGGTTGAGCTCGTCACGGTCGAAGGGTGCGCCCTCGGCGGTGCCCTGGACCTCGACGAACTTCCCGGTTCCGGTGACCACAACGTTCATGTCGGTCTCGGCGCGGACGTCCTCAACGTAAGGCAGGTCCAGCATGGGCACGCCGTCGATGATTCCCACGGAGACGGCCGCGATGGTGTCCACAAGGGGCTGGGCGTTCCTGGCGATCAGCTTGTTATCGCGCGCAAAGCGGATGGCATCGGCCAGGGCCACGTAGGCGCCGGTGATGGCGGCCGTGCGGGTTCCGCCATCGGCCTGGAGCACGTCGCAGTCCAGCACGATGGTGTTCTCGCCCAGAGCCTTGGTGTCGATAATGGAGCGCAGCGAACGGCCGATCAGGCGGGAGATCTCGTGGGTTCGGCCGCCGATTTTGCCCTTGACCGATTCGCGGTCCGAGCGGGTGTTGGTGGCCCTGGGAAGCATGGCGTATTCGGCCGTCACCCAGCCGCGGCCCTCCCCCTTGAGCCAACGAGGCACCCCGGCGGTCAGCGAAGCCGTGCACAGCACCCGGGTGTTGCCGAACTCGATGAGGGCCGACCCCTCGGCCTGCTTGGACCATCCGCGGGTGATGCTGATGGGGCGGAGCTGGTCGGGGGCACGGCCATCGGCACGCACTACGGGCACTGCAGTTGCTTCAGAAGTCATGCCTTTAGCTTATCGACTCGCCGCGGGGCGTCCTGCCGCGAGGCGTCCTGCCGCGCAGCGAACAGGGGGTCCACAGGACTCAGATCGTGTAGTGCACACCGGCCACGGCCACTGCCACGTGCTTTCCAAACACTTCTTTTGCCTCAGCCATGACCGTGCTCGGCGAGGTCCACACCGGAATGTGCGTGAGCAGGAGCCTGCGGGCCCCGGCAGCTGCTGCCGCCTCGCCCGCACGCTTGCCGGTCAGGTGCACATCCTTGATGGCGTCGTCGCGGCCTTCCTCAAAAGCGGCCTCGCAGAGAAACAGGTCCGCATCCTTCGCGGCCTCCTCCAAGCCGGTACAGGAATCCGTGTCGCCCGAATACGTCAGGACGCGGCTGACCGGGTTGCCTTCCTTGTCCGGCTCGGTAACGTCCACGCGGAGGGCGTAGGCCTCCTCCACGGGATGGTTGACCCCGAACGGCGTCACGGTGAACGGGCCCACAGTGACCGGCTCGCGTTCAATCCAGTTGGTGAAGTCGAATTCGTCGTGCATCCCCGGTTCCAGGTCCAGCCCGTATGCCGTGGCCATCCTGTCCGCCGTGGCAGCTGGACCCCACACCGGGATCCGCCCGCGCCCCCAGCCGCCGGGCTTCCAGCGGACGGCCACATGCAGGCCGCAGAGGTCCATGCAATGGTCCGGGTGGAGGTGGGTCAGGAAGATCGCGTCGATGTCCTCGAGATCGGTGTAGCGCTGGATGGCGCCAAGGGCTCCGCTGCCCAGATCCATCACGATCTTCCAGGTCCGCTCGCCGTCGTGGGCGGTCAGGAGATAGCACGACGCCGGCGAGCCGGGGCCGGGGAACGAACCTGTGCAGCCCACGATGGTGAGTTTCACTGAGCAGGACCTCCGGCCCGGCGAGCGCCCACAAAGTTGGAAATCCGCTGCCCTGCGGTGCCGGAGCGGGCACTGGCACGCTGGGCGGCCTCGATCATCTCCGGGGTGATGCGGGCCAGGCTGCCGGTGGGGTACTGCGCGGCAACATGGTCCACGTGCCGGACCGAGAGGACCTCCGGGCCCAGGAACCGGCGGGCCAGGGTTTCAAACTGGGCGGCGTCACCGGTTGCAATGAAGTGATGCTCGGGAGGCGCGGCTCTGGTGCGCTGCAGGTTATGGGTGGCCAGCGCCCGGTACACATCCTTGGCCGTCTCCTCGGCGCTGGACACCAGGGTCACGTTATCGCCCATCACAAAGGAAATGACACCGGTCAGCAGCGGGTAGTGCGTACAGCCCAGGACCACGGTGTCCACGCCGGCGGCCTTCAGCGGGGCCAGGTATTCCTCGGCGACGGCGAGAAGTTCGGGACCGGTGGTGATGCCGGCTTCCACGTAACTGACGAACTCGGGGCAGGCCACTGAGGTGATTGCCAGGTCCGGCGCGGCCGCGAACGTGTCTTCATAGGCGCGGGAACCTACGGTGGCTGAGGTTCCGATGACGCCGACGCGCCCGCTGCGGGTGGCCGCAACCGCCCGGCGGACCGCAGGCTGGATCACTTCGATGACGGGGATGCCGTACTTGGCGGTGTACCGTTCGCGGGCGTCCCTGAGGACAGCGGCCGACGCCGAGTTGCAGGCGATGGTGAGCAGCTTGACTCCGGAGTCCACCAGTTCGTCCATCACACCCAGGGCGTTCGCCCGGACTTCGGCGATGGGCAGCGGCCCGTACGGCCCGTTGGCGGTGTCCCCCACATAGAGGATGGACTCATTGGGAAGCTGGTCGATGATGGACCGCGCCACGGTCAGTCCCCCAACGCCCGAATCAAAGACGCCAATGGGGCGGGATCCCACCAGGCCGGCGCTGTTGCTGGCTGCGGACTCCCGTGCTGCTGCGGCGGCCGGGTCCATGCTCGAGGCTGTTGTCATGATTATTCGAGGATAGGTCTTCCCTGCGGCCACAGCCATCACATTGTGGCGGCGCACTCATGTCGAATATGTCACAGTGCGGCCCTGTCTGATGGCTCAGCGGTCGGCAGACCGCCGGGTCAGGCGCGCGAATCCAAGGACTGGAGCATGGCCTGCACCAGGGACTCCTGCAGCCAGGTAGTGAAGTTGTACACCAGCGCGAGATAGCTTTCCACGTCCTCTGCCTGGGACCAGTCCTGCATCAGGTGCACGTGCTCGGCGTCTTCCTCGTCCCGGATGTCCAGGCGCTCCGCCAGGACCAGGCGGACATCGTTCAGCGCCATGGACCAGTGCCTGGCACCGTCGGGGGTCAGGACGATTTCGTCCTTGTCCAAATCAAGTGCGGCAGCCCGCAGCGCGCCGATCTTCGTTTCCCGCAGCGAGCGCTCGGTGAGCTGGCGGAACTCCAGGGACGCGGCGTCGTCGTCCTTCATGACGTTGGGCAAGAGCCGCTTGACGGCGCGGTCCGTCGGTTCCCGGACATCCATGTCCAGCCCGATCAGGGCCGCAAGCGGATCCTGGCTGGTGTGTTCGGCCGGCTGGAGCATGGAGATGACATCGCCGATCAGGCTGCGCAGCAGCTCACGCTCGGCGGGCTCCAGGAACCCGGTGATGCCTTTGAGGCCGTATTTGAATGCCTTAGCCACGTTTCCCCTTGCCCTGCCCGGACCCGCCCGATTTCCCTGAGTTGCCGCCCGGACCCCCGGTGGCCTTTTCCACGGTGGCCCACAGCCCGAAGCCGTGCATGGCCACGGCGTGGCGTTCCACCTGCTCCTTGCTGCCGTGGGCAACGATGGACCGGCCCTTCTTGTGGACCTCCATCATGAGCTTGTTGGCTTTGCTCTCGGAGTAGCCGAAGTAACTCTGGAAGACGTAGCTGACATAGCTCATCAGGTTAACGGGATCATTCCAGATCACCAGGTTCCAAGGGATGTCCGGCGCGGTCAGGGAGTCTGTGGACGACTCTGTACCGGTTCGGGTGCCCTCCCGTGTAACGGGGCCGGGCGCAACGCTTAAGCTCATCTGTCCATTCTATGGGGATGCCGGGCCCACGCCGGCGAGGGCCCCGCGGCGAAGCGAAGCGAGACGTGGGAGCCGGTGGGGACTAGAGTGAATTTTGTGAGTACCTCTGCCGGCTGGGACCAT
>JBDTQQ010000083.1:0-8115 GCA_039932075.1 Pseudarthrobacter sp.
CCTTGCAGGTGAACTGCGGGCCAGGCTGGCCGAGGCCGCCCAGGGCGGCCCGGCCAAATCCCGGGAACGCCATGTGGCCCGGGGGAAGCTCCTGCCCCGCGAGCGCATCGACCGGCTGCTGGACGATGGCAGCCCCTTCCTGGAAATTGCTCCGCTCGCTGCCAATGGCATGTACAACGATGAATCGCCAGGTGCAGGGGTCATCGCCGGCATCGGGTTGGTGCACGGCCGGCAGGTGCTGGTGATCTCCAACGACGCCACCGTCAAGGGCGGCACCTACTATCCGATGACGGTCAAGAAGCACCTTCGCGCCCAGGAGATCGCGCTGGAGAACAGGCTCCCGTGCATTTACCTCGTGGACTCCGGGGGAGCCTTCCTGCCCAAGCAGGAGGAGGTGTTTCCGGACAAGGAGCATTTCGGCCGGATCTTCTACAACCAGGCCAGGCTCTCCGCGGCGAAGATCCCGCAGATCGCCTCGGTGATGGGCTCGTGCACGGCCGGCGGCGCGTACGTGCCGGCCATGAGTGACGAGACGGTCATAGTCCGGAACCAGGGCACCATCTTCCTGGGTGGCCCGCCGCTTGTGAAGGCCGCGATCGGCGAGATCGTTACCGCGGAGGAGCTCGGCGGCGGCGACGTGCATTCGCGGGTTTCCGGGGTGACGGACCACCTTGCGGAGAACGATGAACACGCCCTGCAGATCATCCGCGACATCGTGGCCACGCTCCCCAGGCCAGCAGCCCCCGCATGGGAGGTGGACGCCGTCGTCGAGCCTGTAGCCGATCCGGGCGGGCTCTATGGTGCCGTGCCCACGGATGTCAACGCGCAGTACGACGTCCGCGAGGTGATTGCCAGGCTGGTGGACGGCAGCAGGTTCCACGAGTTCAAGAAGGAGTACGGAACCACGCTGGTCGCCGGGTTCGCCAGGCTGCACGGACACCCGGTGGGGATCGTGGCCAACAACGGGGTGCTGTTCAGCGAGTCGTCACTGAAGGGAGCGCACTTCATCGAACTGTGTGACCAGCGGGGCATCCCCCTGGTCTTCCTGCAGAACATCTCCGGGTTCATGGTGGGCAAAGACTCCGAACAGGGCGGCATCGCCAAGAACGGCGCCAAGATGGTCACCGCGGTGGCCACGGCCCGCGTGCCCAAGCTGACCGTGGTGATTGGCGGCTCCTTCGGGGCAGGCAATTACTCCATGTGCGGCCGGGCCTACTCGCCGCGCTTCCTCTGGATGTGGCCGGCGTCGCGGATCTCAGTGATGGGCGGGAGCCAGGCCTCGAGCGTTCTCGCCACCGTCAAGCGGGACCAGTACGAGGCCCGCGGTGAGGAGTGGTCAGCCGCGGACGAAGACGCTTTCAAGGCCCCGATCAAGCAGCAGTACGAGGACCAGGGCAGCCCGTATTACTCCACCGCCCGCCTCTGGGATGACGGCGTGATCGACCCCGCTGACACCCGCACCGTCCTGGGACTGGCGCTCGACGTCGTCTCCCGCACCCCACTGCCGGAGACTTCCTTCGGCCTCTTCCGGATGTGAGGCCGCTGTGACTAATCCTTCGCGGATATCTCCCGCACCGGGCAGCGCCCCGGCGCCGGCCAAACCTCTCTTCGGCACAGTCCTTGTGGCCAACCGCGGGGAAATCGCCTGCCGCGTGATACGTACCCTGCGCACCCTCGGTATCCGTTCGGTGGCTGTCTACAGCGATGCCGACGCCGGAGCCCGCCACGTGCGCGAGGCCGACGTCGCCGTGCGGATCGGCCCGGCCGCCGCCGCCGAAAGTTACCTGAGAATCGAAGCGATCGTCCAGGCTTGCCGCGATACCGGGGCGGAGGCGGTCCATCCGGGCTACGGGTTTCTGAGTGAGAACGTCGATTTTGCCCGTGCACTGGAAAAGGCGGGCATCACCTTCATCGGCCCCGGCGTCGAAGCCCTGAATGTCATGGGCGACAAGATCCGGTCCAAGAACCACGTGGCGGGCTACGGCGTTCCCGTGGTGCCGGGCATTGCCGAGCCGGGGATGACGGACATGCAGTTGATGGAGGCCGCGGGCGCCGTCGGCTTCCCGCTGCTCATCAAGCCCTCCGCCGGCGGCGGCGGGAAGGGCATGCACATTGTGGAGCGGGCCGAGGAACTCGAGTCCACGCTGGCCACTGCCCGGCGGGTTGCCGCCAGTGCCTTCGGCGACGACACCCTCTTCCTGGAGCGGCTGGTGCGCACGCCGCGGCATATCGAGGTCCAGGTGCTGGCCGACAACCACGGCAACGTGATCCACCTGGGCGAGCGCGAGTGCTCGCTGCAGCGCCGGCACCAGAAGGTCATCGAGGAAGCCCCGTCGCCGCTGCTGGACGGGCTTAACGACGACGGCGCCACCCGTGCCAGGATCGGCGAAGCAGCCTGCCAGGCTGCCCGCAGCGTCCACTACAGCGGCGCCGGTACCGTGGAGTTCCTCGTTTCGGACGAGGCTCCGGACGAGTTCTTCTTCATGGAGATGAACACCCGCCTGCAGGTGGAGCACCCCGTCAGCGAAATGGTTACGGGCATTGACCTCGTTGAATGGCAGGTGCGGATCGCCGCCGGCGAGGAACTCACCGTCCGCCAGGCCGACGTCGAGCTTAACGGGCATGCCGTTGAAGCCCGCGTCTACGCGGAAATCCCGGAACGGAACTTCATGCCCTCAGGCGGGGAAGTGGTGTTCCTTGATGAGCGCGGCGCAACCTTTACCGGGGTGCCCGGCGCACCATCCACCATCGGCGCTGCCGCGGAAGAACCGGACATCCGGATCGATTCCTCGCTGGTGGCGGGACTGCACATCTCCAGCGACTACGATCCCATGGTGGCCAAGGTGATCGCCTGGGGTGCAGACCGCAAGGCCGCGCTGGCAAAACTCGATACCGCGCTCGGCCGGTACACGGTCTTGGGGATCGAAACGAACGTTGAGTACCTGCGGCTGCTGATCAACGACGACGACGTCCGGGCCGGGCGTCTGGACACCGGCCTGATCGAGCGCAGGATGCCGCATTTCACGTTCCGCCGTGTGGGGGACGCCGAGATCATCGCTGCTGCGGTTCCGGAGTGGGTCATGGCCGAGGGGCCGGCGAACGTTGGCTCCCCGTGGGACAGCACCACCGGCTGGCGGCTGGGCGCCCGGGCGCCCTGGACCAAGAGCTTTGGTCTCCAGGGCGGCGACATGGCCACGCTAGCAGCGACCTGGGTAAACAACCAGGGCCTTGGCCACGTCACGGTGCGGGTCAACGACGGCCCGGAGCACGACGTGGTTGTTCTGGGGCTGACCGGACATGACGTGTTCCTCTCGATCGACGGAGAGCATATGCGGTTCGCGCGGGTTTCCTCCCACGAGGGATGCCAGGGGCCGGACGCCAAGCGCGCTGTCTACGTGGGCAACGGTGGGTGGTCCTGCCGGTTGGAGGTGCTCACCCGGGAGTCACGGCTTGCCCGCGTACTCGCCGCCATCGACCGCGAGGAAGGTACTGCCGACCCGGAGGTCCGTTCGCCCATGCCCGGAACGGTGGTCTCTGTCGCCGTCGGCAACGGTGACAGCGTGGAAGCCGGCCAAGTACTCCTCTCCGTGGAAGCCATGAAGATGGAGCACCAACTGGTGGCCGAGGTGGCCGGCACTGTGCACACCGCCGTCAAGGCCGGCGACCTGGTGAAGGCCGACCAGGTGCTCGCCACCATCCACGCACAGACCAACGATGTGCATTACAACAATGCATTCGAGGATCCAGTCATCAATGCCGTCAACGAACCGACCACCACAGGCGAGGGAGCCTAGCCATGCCGGATTTTGAACTCAGCGAGGAATACCAGGACCTCAGCGACACCGTCCGCGACTTCGCGGACAACGTGGTGGCGCCGGTCTCGGCCAAACACGATGAGGAACACAGCTTCCCCTATGAAATCGTGAAGCAGATGGCGGACATGGGCCTCTTCGGACTGCCGTTCCCGGAAGAATACGGCGGCATGGGCGGTGACTTCTTTGCCCTTGCGCTCGCCCTCGAACAGTTGGGCAGGGTGGACCAGTCCGTGGCAATCACGCTGGAAGCAGGAGTCTCGCTGGGCGCCATGCCCGTCTACCGTTTCGGCACCGAAACGCAGAAAGACGAGTGGCTGCCGGTGCTGGCGTCGGGCCAGGCGCTCGCGGGCTTCGGCCTCACCGAGCCGGAAGCCGGTTCGGACGCCGGCGGCACCAAGACCCACGCCCGTCGCGAGACCGTCGGGGACAAGACAGAATGGGTGATCAACGGCAACAAGGAGTTCATCACCAACTCCGGCACGGACATCACCCGCCTGGTCACCGTCACCGCCGTCACCGGCCAGACGGTACGCAAGGACGGCAGTGTCAAAAAGGAGATTTCGACCATCCTTGTGCCCACGGACACCGCGGGGTTCAAAGCGGAAAAGGCGTACAACAAGGTGGGCTGGAACGCCTCGGACACGCATCCGCTCACCTTGAAGGATGTCCGCGTGCCGGAGGAGAACCTGCTCGGTGAGGAAGGACGCGGTTACGCGAACTTTTTGTCCATCCTGGACGAGGGCCGGATCGCCATCGCCGCTTTGGGGACGGGGGCCGCCCAGGGCTGCGTGGACCTGTCCGTGAAATACGCCAAGGAACGCAGCGCGTTCGGGCAGAACATCGGCAAGCACCAGGCCGTCGCGTTCAAGATCGCCCGCATGCAGGCCAGGGCCCACACAGCCCGCCTGGCCTACTACGATGCCGCCGCAAGGATGCTCGCGGGAAAGCCGTTCAAGACGCAGGCGGCCATCGCTAAGATGGTCGCAGGCGAGGCAGCCATGGACAACGCGCGGGACGCCACCCAGGTGTTCGGCGGCTATGGCTTCATCAACGAATTCACCGTGGCACGCCACTACCGCGACTCCAAAATCCTGGAGGTGGGGGAGGGCACCACGGAGGTCCAGCTGATGCTGATAGCCCGCGAACTCGGACTGTAGCAAGCCAGCTGGTTCGGGAACGCCACCGGTGGTCGAGCCTGTCGAGACCCTTGAAAGGACCAACGATGATCAACAAGGTTGTTGCCAGCGCCGAGGAAGCCGTAGCTGACATCCCGGATGGCGCGTCGCTCGCGGTCGGCGGCTTCGGCCTGTGCGGAATCCCCGTGGCACTGATCGATGCCCTGCACCGGCATGGAACCAAGGACCTGGAGACGGTGAGCAACAACTGCGGCGTGGACGACTGGGGACTCGGCGTCCTGCTGCATGACGGCCGGATCCGGCGGACCGTGAGTTCCTATGTTGGCGAAAACAAGGAGTTCGCGCGCCAGTATCTTTCCGGCGAGTTGGAGGTGGTGCTGACCCCGCAGGGCACCCTGGCCGAGAAGCTCCGCGCCGGCGGCGCCGGAATCCCGGCCTTCTACACGAAAGCGGGTGTGGGCACCCAGGTGTCCGAGGGCGGGCTTCCGCAGAAGTACGACGCCGACGGCGGGGTTGCGATCGCATCTGCCGCTAAGGAAGTCCGCACCTTCAACGGGGTGGACTACGTGCTGGAAGAGTCCCTGACGCCCGATTTCGGCCTGGTGCACGCGTGGAAGGGTGACCGTCACGGCAACCTGGTTTTCCACGCCACCGCCATGAACTTCAACCCGCTTTGTGCCATGGCGGGAAGGATCACCATTGCCGAAGTGGAGGAGCTGGTGGAACCGGGCGATCTGGATCCGGAGCACGTCCATGTGCCTGGCATCTTCGTCCAGCGGGTGGTGGTTGCACCCAACGGGGAGAAACGCATCGAAAAGCGGACCGTGTCCCTGGCTGCGGCCTCGGCCCCGGTGGGCGGCGCTGAATCCGGCGAGCCGCTGGCAACCCAACAGGCAGGAGCGTAGCCATGGAGTCCAACAGCCCGCAGGGGGCGCCTCCCCGCCCGGAAGCCGTCCGGCCCGAATACCGGCGTGCCGCCGTCGGCCACCCCGATGGCACCAACCCGGACACCAAGGGATGGACCCGCAACGAGCTCGCCGCCAGGGTTGCCCGTGAGCTCCGCAACGGCCAGTACGTCAACCTGGGTATCGGCATGCCCACGCTGATTCCCAACTACATCCCGGCCGGGATTGAAGTGGTGCTGCACTCGGAGAACGGTATTTTGGGCGTCGGACCCTACCCGGCCGAGGACGCCGTGGATCCGGACCTGATCAACGCCGGCAAGGAAACAGTCACCGTCAACAAAGGCGCCGCCTTCTTCGACTCCGCTGCATCGTTCGGCATGATCCGCGGCGGGCACGTGGACGTGGCCGTGCTGGGCGCCATGGAAGTGGCGCAGAACGGGGACCTGGCCAACTGGATGATCCCCGGCAAGATGGTCAAGGGCATGGGCGGGGCCATGGACCTCGTGTTCGGCGCCAAGAAGGTGATCGTGATGATGGAACACGTTGACCGCAACGGGCGCCCCAAGATCGTGGAACAGTGCACCTTACCGCTGACGGGCAAAGCCTGCGTGGACCGGATCATCACCGACCTCGCCGTGATCGATATTGTCACCGAGGGCGGACGGTCCCGGCTGGTGCTGCGTGAGCTGGCACCCAACGTGTCCGTCGAGGAGGTCGCGGCGGCCACAGGCGCCGAGCTCTTCGAAGAGGACCAGGAGCTGACTGTATGACAACGCCTCGCGTTATTGAACAGCGGGGCCTGTACTTCGACGAGCTCGAGCAGGACGTTGTTTATGCGCACCGGCCGGGACGCACCGTGACGGAGACGGACAACGTCCTGTTCACCACCCTCACCATGAACACTCAGGCACTGCACCTGGACGCCGCCTGGAGCGCCGCCCAGCCCTTCGGCCAGCGCCTGGTCAACTCCATGTTCACGCTGTCCACGGTGGTGGGACAATCTGTATCGCAGCTGACCCAGGGCACTATCATCGCCCAGCTGGGGCTGACGGATGTGTCCTTTCCTCATCCGCTCTACCACGGGGACACGCTCTATACGGAGACTGTCATTACGCAGAAGCGGCTCTCGAAGTCACGGCCTGGCCAAGGGGTTGTGACCATGCAGCACACCGGCAGGAACCAGGACGGCACTGTGGTGGCCCTGGCCACCCGGAGCTGCCTGATGTGGACCCGGGAGGCTCACAGCGGGCTCCCTGCGGGCTCCCACCAGGGCGGCGTCCAGGCTAGCGGACAGGAGAGAGCACAGGGGAGCGGAGAAGGCAGCGGAACGGGCGGCGAAAAGGGCACAATATCCCTATGACCTTTGTGATGGGACCCGCCCTCTTGTTTTGCCCCGCCGACCGTCCGGAGCGTTACCAAAAGGCCGCCGAGCGTGCTGACGCTGTCATCCTGGACCTGGAAGATGCCGTCGCCCCCGCTGATAAGCAGCGGGCCCGCGGCGCCATCCTCGCCCAGCTGGGTGCGGCAGGCGAAGGACCCGAGCTGGACCCCAGCCGGACCATCGTGAGAATCAACCCGGCAGGCACCGAGGAGTTCGGTAAGGACCTGCACTGCCTGGCGCACACGCCCTACCGGACGGTCATGCTTGCCAAAGCGGAGAGCGCCGAACAGCTGGACGCACTGAAGGACTTCCACGTCATTGCCCTGTGCGAGACCGCCGCCGGAATCCTGAACGCGCCTGCCATCGCAGCGGCGCCCAACGTGGTGGCCCTGATGTGGGGTGCCGAGGACCTCCTAGCGTCGCTGGGCGGGACCTCGAGCAGAACGGACGACGGCGGCTACCGCGCCGTGGCGCTGCACGCCCGGTCCGCGGTACTCATCGCCGCCCGGGCATTCGGGAAGGAAGCCGTGGACGCTGTCTACGTCAACATCCCCGACCTCGACGGGCTCACAATGGAGGCCGCCGACGCCGTGGCCTCAGGGTTCAGCTCCAAAGCCTGCATCCACCCCACCCAGGCCAACGTGGTCCGCGGCGCCTACGCCCCGTCCGACGTCGACGTGGCGGCAGCCCAGGAACTGCTGCGGGCCGCCGCTGCGGCAGGGTCCGGCGTCTTCCAGTTCAACGGCAAGATGATCGACGGCCCCATCCTCAAGCACGCCGAAGCCACGCTCCGAAGGGCGGGAGCGCACGCCCGGGTCGCTGGCTCCTAAACCGTGCCGTCCTGAATTAGCGCCGCCGCCCGTGGGAACCGCGCAGCG
>JBDTQQ010000084.1:0-8041 GCA_039932075.1 Pseudarthrobacter sp.
CAGCGAGGCCAAGCCGGTGCCCAGGACGATGCCCCCGGCGCCGTCCCTGGCGACGAGTCCATGGTCTTCCAGGGTGCGAAGGATCCTGTAGGCGATTGAACGGTGCACGCCCATCCGGGCCGAAATTTCGGCGATGGTAAGGGGCGATTCCTCGCTCAGGATTTCGAGCATCCTGATGCCGCGGGACAGCGTCTGCGAATGTGCCGGTGCCGCCTTCGCGCCCGGCAGTGCTGGGTTTGCCATTGCGCCTTTCCCCGTCGTTTCTGCCCGGTCACCCCGCCTCTCACCAAACTGCAACGCATACGCCGTGCAGCCAAGCTCGGGAGGTCGAGAATCCCATATTAGAACATGCGCTGCGGTTATCGAACGACCGGCGGTTTACAGCTCCAACAATTGCCCCGCGCGCATGACCAGGACGCGTTCAAACTCGCCGTCCACCACCACGACGTCGGCGCGCAGGCCCGCGCGGAGGCTCCCGATGGTGTTGCCCTGGCCAATAATGGCGGCCGGAACGGCAGTCGCGGACAGGACAGCAGCGGCCGGTCCCACACCGGCGCCAATCGTCCGGCGCACCACGTCCAGCAGCGTTGCTGTCCCGCCGGCGAGGGTGCCGTCGCTGAGCCGCGCCACGGCACCGCTCACGGAGACAGTTGCCGGGCCGAGCTCGTAGTGGCCGTCAGGCAGCCCCGTGGCGGCCATCGAATCGGTAACCAAGACCACGTTCTCCGGGCCAACCAGCTCGAACACCATCCGCACGGTTTCAGGGTCCAGGTGTACGCCGTCGGCGATGAGTTCCACGGCCACCCTGCCGGCCCCGGCCAGGCGAAGGCAGGCCGCCACGGGGCCGGGGCTGCGGTGGTGCAGCGGCGGCATGCCGTTGAAGAGGTGCGTGACGGTGGGGCGCGGCGCCGTTCCCGGACCGGCTGCTGCCAGCAGCTCCGCAGCGCTGGTGAGGGATACCGCCGTCGTGCGCGCATCCGCATCGGTGTGGCCCAGAGACGGCGTCACACCGTTTTGGGCGAGCATCCGCACCGCCGCGTCGGCGCCGGGGAGTTCCGGCGCGTACGTCATGGTCCGCAGGTGGCCGCCGGCCGCATCGATCAGCTCCCCCAGGAAGCGGAGGTCCGGCTCGCGCAGGAACCGGGGATCCTGCGCGCCGCAGCGGGCGTGGGACAGGAATGGGCCCTCGGAGTGGATACCCGCGATGAGCCCCTCGTCGGCCAGCTGCCGCAACGTTTTCAGGCCCCGCAGCAGGTCCTCGCGCGAAGCAGTCACCAGGCTTGCAAGCAGTGTGGTGGTGCCGCTGCGGTGCAGGAAATCGACGGCGGTGCGGGCCGGTTCGCTGGTTCCTGTGGGGAAGTCGCCGCCCGCTGCGCCGTGGCAATGCAGGTCAACGAGACCAGGCAAGATCGCGCTGCCCGCCGGCAGTTCCAGTTCTTCAAGGTCCGGCAGCGAGGATTCATCCAGGCCGGCACGCGGGCCCACATAGGCGATGCGGCCATCCACCACGGCCACGACTGCCCCGTCCTGGGCGGTCCCATCCGTCAGGACCGTGCCGGACAGGAGGTACCTCCCGGGTCCGGCGGGATGCTGCTGTTTCAGGTCCGGCGGTGTCTGTTCCGGCGGTGTCTGTTCCGGCAGCGAAGTCACTTGAGGGCCTCGGCGAACCAGCCGGTGATGGTGGCCGGATGCGTGATGGCGGTACCGACGACGACGGCGAACGCGCCGGCGTCGAGCGACTCCCGGGCCTGCGCCGGGGTGTGGAGGCGGCCTTCCGCGATGAGGGGTACGCCGAAGCCGGCGGCGGCGATCTGCCCGATCAGCTCCAGGTCAGGTCCGTGGGTCTTGGGGCGCTCGCCGGAGTAGCCGGACAAGGTGGTGCCGATCAGGTCCGCCCCTGCTTCGACGGCAGCGGCAGCGTCGTCGAACGAGCCGCAGTCCGCCATGACCAGCGCGTGGGATTCGGTGTGGATTCCGGCTACGGTATCGGCCAGGGTCAGCCCGTCCGGGCGTTCGCGGCCGGTGCCGTCGATCGCCACGACGTGCGCTCCTGCGTTGGCCACCGCCAAAGCGTGGCGGAGCGTGGGAGTGATGAAGACGCCGTCGTGCCCGTCCTTCCAGAGCCCGATCACCGGAACCTCCACCGCTGCGCGGGTGAACTGCACATCGGCCAGGCCCTGCACCCGGATGGCCGCGGCGCCGCCGATCACCGCAGATGCGGCAAACTGCGCCGTGGTGCGGGGATCGCGCAGGGGCTCACCCGGGTACGCCTGGCAGGACACAATCAGCTGGCCGCGGAGGGCTTCGAGGGCTGCGGGGGTCAGGATCACGGTCGGTTCCTCTGGAAGTTTGGCGGGCGGTTAGTCGAGGTACTTAGAAAGATGGTGTCAGGACAGGGAAGTGAGGACCAGACGCGCGGCACCCACCATGGCGGCAGCGTTGCCGAGTTTAGCCGGGAGGACAGGGAGACCGGCCAGCGCTGGCAGAAGTTCCGCGCGGAGGGCGCGTTCCATGGGGCGCCACCAGGGCGCGCCGGCGTCGGACAGGCCACCGGACACTACGACTACTTCGGGGTCCAGGATGTTGGCGAGTCCGCCGACGGCCTGCCCCGCCGCGCCCGCGCCCATGCCCACAGCCTTGATGGCGGTCGGGTCGGACGCCCCGGCGAGGGCAAAGACAGCGCGGGCATCCGACGCCGGCTCCTCACCGCCGAGGCGCACATACGCCTCGCGGATGGCCGGTCCGGAGGCGATGGCCTCAACGTGCCCGGCTCCGCCGCAGACGCACGGAACGGCAACGCCCTCGTGGAACGCGTACGGCGAGACAAAGTGGCCCACGTGCCCGCCGACGTAGCGGTGCCCGAGGAGCGGCTGCCCGTCAAGCACAAAACTGCCCCCGACGCCGGTGCCGAAGGCCACCAGCAGCGAACTCGACGTCCCGGCAGCAGCACCAATCCACGCCTCACCCAGAGCATGCGCATGGACATCGTTCACAGCCAGGACAGCCTCCGGCGCCAAACCGAGCCGAGCGGCCAACCCGCCAGTCAGTTCCGTCCCGGCCCATCCGAGGATCGCGTCAGTAGCCGAAACCACCACGCCCCGGGCAGCATCGATAACCCCGGCAGACCCAACGCCAACCCCCTCCACGTCCAGGCCCTCTGCTTGAGCCCGGACAACAAGGGAAGAAACCAGCGCCGCCGTCGAATCCAGAATGGCTTCGCCACCGTCCCGGTTCAGCGTCGGAATAGTCTCCGAAAACAACACCTCACCGGCCGCCGAAACAACCCCGGCAGCAGTCTTAGTGCCGCCAAGGTCAACACCGATCGCGTACTGCATTTCAGTCCTTCTCATGTATGCGGCTCCGGCGAGTTAAGCACCGAGCGTCTGAGGGGTTGTTTTGCGTAGTCCCGCACCGCCCCAGCCACGACTAACTAGACGAGCCCGTTCCGTTCCAGGATGGCGCGGATGGCCGTGGTTTCGTCGTCGTTGAGGGACAGCATGGGCACGCTCATGGTGTTGGACTCGATAATGCCCATGACCTGGAGGGCGGTCTTGAAGGCGCCGAGCCCTGCTGCGCCACCGGAGACGCGGCCGTTAGGGGTGTAGACGATCTCGAAGAGGTCGGCCAAGCGGTCCTGTTCGCGGGCCGCGCCGGCCCAGTCGCCGGCCTGGGCGGCGTCGAAGAGGCGGCGGTAGCCGGCAGGGTCAACGTTGCCGAGGCCTGGAACAACGCCCTGGGCGCCGCCGAGGAGGGCGCCGTCCACAACCACTTCGTGGCCGGTGAAGATGTCGAAGTTGGGGATGTCCTTGGCCGCGAGGAGCAGCTGGCGGAACGAGACGTCGTCGCCGGAGGAGTCCTTGACGCCGGCGATGACGCCGTCGCGGCCCAGACGGACCAGGAGGTCAGTGGGGAGCTTAAAGTTCGTGCGGACGGGGACGTCGTAGGCGAAGATCGGCTTGTCGACGGCGGCGTGGATGTTGCGGAAGTGGGTTTCGGTTTCCGCGGCGTTGCCGATGGCGTAGTACATGGAGGTGACCACGATGGCGTCGGCGCCGAGGTCGATGACCTTCTTGGCTTCTTCAATCACGCGGTTGGTGGTCTGCTCGTTGGCGCCCACGATCAGCGGCACGGCCCCTGCGTTGGCGTCAGCGATGGTGGAGACCACCAGTTCGCGCTCGGCGTTGGTCATGTAGGGGACTTCGCCGGAGGAGCCCAGGACGAACAGGCCGGCCACGCCGCCGTCGATCAGGTGCTTGGTGACGTTCTTCAGCGACGCTGCGTCGATGCTGCCATCGGCGTGGCGGGGGGTGACGACGGGCGGGATGACGCCCTGGAACTGAGTGGACACGTGAATTCTCCGTTGGTTGGTGCTGATGAGGGGGAGGGGAAGTTAGATGTGGAGTAGGCTCGGGGCGGCGCCCAGCAGCTTCTTGGTGTAGTCGTTGGTGGGGCTGTCGAAGACCTGGGTCGCGGTGCCCTGCTCGACGATCTTGCCGAAGTACATAACGCAGATGCGGTCCGAGACGTAGCGGACGGTCTGGATGTCATGCGAGATGAAAACCATGCCGAGGTTCAGCTGGGTCTTCAGGTCCGAGAGCAGGTTCAGCACCTGGGCGCGGACGGAAACGTCAAGGGCCGACGTCGGCTCGTCCGCCACGATGATGTCCGGGTCCAGGGCCAGGGCGCGGGCGATCGCCACACGCTGGCGCTGGCCGCCGGACACCTGCGACGGCGTGACCTCGGCCGCGGACTGCGGCAGGCCCACCAGGGCCAGCAGTTCCTTGACTTTGGCCGCACGCGTTGCTGCGGTGCCGATGCCGTGGATCTGCAGCGGGTCGGTCAGGATGTCCTGGACGGTCATACGCGGGTTCAGGGCGGTGGCTGGATCCTGGAAGACCACGGACACGGACCGGCCGAATTCCTTGCGCATGTGTGCGTTCCGCTTGATGGCGGGCTTGCCGTGAAAGAGCACTTCGCCCGACGTCGGGGTCTGCAGTCCCACGAGCACTGACGCGAGCGTGGACTTGCCGCAGCCGGACTCACCCACGATGCCCACGGTTTCGCCGCGGCTGATGGTGAAGTCGACGCCGTCCACCGCTTTGACGATGTTCGGGCGGAAGAGACCGCCGCCACGTGCGTGGTGGTAGACCTTCACGTCTCTGAGTTCGATGACCGGCTTACCGGTTGATGCGCTCATTTTGCGTCCTCCTTCAGGTGGCTCGCCCAGAAGTGGTCCGCGTCCCCGCCTCCGGCGGATGAAACCGAGGTCAGAACCAGCTGCTGGTTGGGGTCGGCGTCGGACCGCAGTGAACGCGGGGCGAAGCGGTCGCCCTGGGCGAAGTCCCGTGGGGACGGGACGGTGCCGGGGATCTGGTGCAGCCGGACGGCGTCGGCCTCGATGGAGAGGACAGCGCCGAGCAGGCCGCGGGTGTATTCGTGCCTGGGGTTCTGCAGCAGCTCCGAAGCCTGCGCGGATTCCACCACCTGGCCGGCGTACATCACCGTGATGCGGTGGGCCAGGGAAGCCACCAGGGCAAGGTCATGGCTGACGAACACCATGGCGAAGCCGAGCTGTTCGCGCAGTTCATTGAGCAGGTCCACAACCTGCTTCTGGACGGTGACATCCAGGGCGGTGGTGGGCTCGTCGGCAACCACGATCTTCGGCGAGCGGGACAGGGCCATGGCAATCAGGACGCGCTGGCGCTGGCCGCCGGAGAGTTCGTGCGGGTAGCTGGCAAGCGTCCGGACGGGATCGAGCTTGACCAGTTCCAGCAGCTCCGCGGGGGTCTTGCGGCCGCCGCGCTTTGTCAGCTGCTCCATCTGGTCCTTGATCTTCATGGACGGGTTCAGGGAGCTCAACGCGTCCTGGTAGACCATGGCGATCTGCTCACCGCGCAGGCCCTCGTAGGCCTTCACGCTGCTGTGCTGGGTGGCCGGATCCAGCAGTTCCTTGCCGTCGAACTTGATGGACCCGGTGACCTGGGCAGTCTTGGGCAGCAGGCCCATGATCGCCAGGGAGGTGATGGACTTGCCGCAGCCGGATTCGCCCACCAGGCCCATGGTTTCGCCTTCGCGGACCGTGAAGGAGACGTTGTCCACAATCGCGGTGTCACCGAAGCGGTTGGGGAAGCGGATGGACAGGTTCCTGACCTCCAGGACGTTGCGCGCGTCGGCCGGGACCTGCGGGAGGCGGTCGGTGCGCTTGGCCTCGATGGCGGCGAGCAGTTCCAGTTCTCTATCGAGCAGCAGGTGCGGGTTCGCCGCCGCCAGCTTCGGATCGGAGAGGATGGCTGCCTCGGTGTAGCGCTCCTCGGTGAGGACGTCACCGTAGGCGGCGCGCACGCCGTCGAGCTCGTGTTCTTCCACGACCGAAGGCTGGGCAACCGAGGTGCCGATTTCGGTATCGACGGCGGCACCCGCCGCTGCGCCGGAAACGGCGGCCGAGGCGCCGTCGTCGTCCTTAACGACAGGTGCTTTGCGCAGCTTCGGGTTCACCATGGCATCGGTGAGGCCCTCAGCCAGGATGTTCAGGGACAGCACGGTCAGCAGGATGGTCACACCGGCGAAGGTGGTGGCCCACCAGCCGCCGGACAGGACCAGGTTGCGGCCGTAGGAGATCACGTTGCCCCAGGACGGTGCGGGGTCCTGGACGCCGGCGCCGAGGAAGGACAGCGAGGCTTCGAGGATGATGGCGTCGGCCACCATGACGGTTGCGAACACCAGCACGGGGGCGGCGGTGTTGCGGACGATGTGCTTGAGCAGGATGTAGAAGCGGCCGGCACCGATCACACGCTCGGCACGGACGTAGTCCTCGCCGTACTGGGAGAGCACGTTGGCGCGGACCACACGGGCCAACTGTGGGGTGTAGATGATGGCAATCGCGATGATGATGGTGGGAACCGAGTTGCCGAAGGCGGCCAGCAGCACTGCGGCCAGGGCGATGCCCGGGAACGCCATCAGGATGTCCATCAGGCGCATGATCAGTTCGTTCACGGCCTTGCTGGACGTCGCGGCGAAGGAACCCAGCAGCGCACCGGCCAGGATGGCCAGGATCACGGCGCCGAGGCCGATCATCAGCGAGGACTGCGCACCGAACAGGATGCGGGAGAAGATGTCACGGCCCAGGCGGTCGGTGCCGAAGAAGTGTTCGGCGCCGGGCGGGGTGGCCGGAATGAAGGTCTCCAGCGGATCGTGCGGGGCGATCACCGGCGCGAAGACGGCGGCCAGCACAATCATGATGAGGAAGAGGAGGGCGATGCGGGAGCCCCAGGGGAGGGCTTTGAAACGGATGCCCGGGGCACTCAGCCGTTCAGCTAGCTTGCTGCGCATGAGCTATACCGTCCTGATTCGGGGGTTGATGAGCAGGTACAGGAGGTCCACCACGATGTTCACCAGAACGAAGGTGACCGAGATGGTGAGCACCACGCCCTGGACCAGGTTGACGTCCAGGTTGGTGATGCCGTTGAGGATCAGCTGGCCCATGCCGGGCAGGGCGAAGATCATTTCGATGACGACGGCGCCGCCGAGCAGGTAGCCCACGCGCAGTCCCAGCACGGTCACCGGGGTGACCAGGGCGTTCCGCAGGACGTTCTTGGAGACCACTTCGCGGTAGGGGACGCCGTTGCCGATGGCGGTGCGGACGTAGTCGCGGTCCAGTTCCTCCACCATGGAGGTGCGGACCACGCGGATCAGCGAGGCGGAGACGGGGATGCCGAGCGCGAGGGCCGGGAGGGCCATGGAGTTCAGCCAGCCGCCGAAGCCGGATTCCGGCGTCGCGATGCCGCCCGAAGGGAACATCGGGTTGGTGCCCAGCGCAAACCACTGAATGAGCAGGATGCCCAGCCAGAACGACGGCGTGGCGATCGCGGCGATCGAGAAGACGCGGACCAGCTGGTCCTGCCACTTGTCGCGGTAGAGGGCACCGAGGATGCCGAAGGCCAGGGACACCACAATGGCGATGAGGACACCGAGGAAGGTCAGCTGCAGCGTCAGCGGGAAGGCCGAACCAATCATGGAGGCCACCGACTTGGCCGGCGGGGTG
>JBDTQQ010000085.1:0-7942 GCA_039932075.1 Pseudarthrobacter sp.
TGAGCCCTGACAGTCCGCCGGCGGGAGTGACCCGGACGCTGCCCAGGGACGCCGCCGGCAGTCCCATCTGGTGCCAGGGCCGCCAGAGGGCCTCAACGGCGTCGGCCACTTTCGGCAACGTGCGGCTATTGGCGTCCACTGCGCCGGCCCAGACCCGTTTGCCTGACTCCACGGCGGCGGCCAGCTGCTCCCATTGCCGTGACGTCAGTGCCGTCAACGGAACGGCCACCCCATCCGCACCTGCGGTCACGATCCGTTCGATCGGGGCTTCCACTTCGGGCACTGCGACAACAATTTCGACGGCGCCAGCCGCCCTGAGCGCCTCAATGACCAGCTGCCAGGTCTCGGTGACCTCTTGCCCACCCACGGCGCGCAGCGTGCGGTAACCGCTCGACGTCGGAATGGTTCCCGCGAGGACGGCGGCGATGTCAGGTTCGTCGAGCTGGACCACCAGCTGGGCGCCCGGCACCGCACCGGAAATGCGCGACAGGTAGCTGCCTACACCGGCGGCCAGCGATTCGGCGATGTCCCGCCGGGCGCCGTAATCGATCAGGGCGCGTTCGCCGTTATGCAGGTGCAGTCCGGCGGCCAGGCTGAGGGGGCCCAGCAGCTGGACTTTGAGCTCACCGGCGGGAGTGTCCTCCCCGCCTGCGACGTCAGCCAGGACGTTGATGTCCGTGGACAGCGCCGAAACGGCCCGGCGGAAATCCTTGCCCGGCCGGTCCACCAGCCGCCAGCCATACGGCTGCACGTCCACAGCCAGCTCCACAAGAAGTGAAGCCGTGCGGCCCAGCGCATCCGAACCTACCCCGCGGTCCGGAAGTTCCGCCAGGAACGGCAGGTGCGGGCTGCCGAGTTCGCCGCGGATGATCCGGGCTGCCTCCACCGGGTCCTCCCCCGGCCAGGACCCGAGCGCGGTGGCTGTTACTTCCACTCTGCAGCGGCCTGGTGGTCCTCGGCGATGGCTTCGTGATGACGGATGACCTCACCGATGATGAAATTCAGGAACTTTTCGGCAAACGCCGGGTCAAGGTGGGCATCCTCGGCCAGCCGCCGCAACCGGGCGATCTGGGCGCTTTCGCGGCCCGGATCTCCCGCCGGAAGCCGGTGCGCAGCCTTGAGGAAGCCCACCTTCTGCGTCGCTTTGAACCGCTCAGCCAGGAGATAGACCAGGGTGGCATCGATGTTGTCGATGCTGGACCGGATGGACAGCAGTTCCGCCATCACCGAGTTGTCCACTTGGCCGGCCAGCGAACTCGCTGCGGCGTCGTAGGTTTCGGCGTCGGGAACATCATGGCTTTGCTGCGTCATGCTCCAAGTCTATGTGGCCAGCAGCGCCCGGTGTGCCGCCCGGCGCCGAGCCTGCTCGTCCGGATCAGGGACGGGCAGGGACGCGATCAGCCGCTTGGTGTAGTCGTGCTGGGGTGAGCCCATCACCTGGCTGCCGATCCCCTGTTCCACCAGTTTGCCCTTATACAGCACACCCACCCATTGCGAAAGGATGTCCACCACCGCGAGGTCGTGGCTGATGAACAGGGCCGCAAAGCCAAACTCCGCCTGGATGTCCTTGAAGAGTTCAAGCACCTTCGCCTGCACCGAAACGTCCAGCGCCGACGTCGGCTCGTCAGCAATCAGCAGCCTGGGGTTCAGGATGAGTGCACGCGCCAGCGACGCCCGCTGGCGCTGCCCGCCGGAGAGCTCATGCGGGTACCGGTCCGCGTACGACGCCGGCAACTGGACTGATTCGAGCAGCTCACCCACGCGCTTGCGCGCCTGAGCCGGGCTGGGGTTGGTGTGGATGATCATAGGCTCAGCCACGCACTCGCCGATGGTCAGTTGCGGGTTGAACGACGCGGCCGGGTCCTGGAAGACGAAGCCGATATCCTTCCGGAGGGGTTTGAACGTCCGTTCCTTGAAGTTCAGCATTTCGTAGCCGAATACTTTCAGGCTGCCGCCCGTGGTTCGGTTCAGCCCGGCGATGGCGCGCCCGATGGTGGTTTTCCCTGAGCCGGACTCGCCCACCAGGCCGAACACCTCCCCTTCGGAGACGGTGAAGCTGACTCCATCCACGGCTTTGAACGGTGGCGTCCCCAAGCGGCCTGGGTACTCGATGGTCAAGTTGGTGGCCTCCACCAGCACTTTGCCGCCCTGGTGGGCGCGCTCCTTCAGTCCCTCCGAGGCAGAGTTGCGGCCCAGGTGCGGCACCGCGGCCAGCAGCTTTCTGGTGTAGTCCTGCTTCGGCTCCGCAAACAGCACCCGTGCAGGCGCCTCCTCCACCACGTCGCCCTGGTACATCACCACCACCCGGTCCGCGAGGTCCGCCACTACTCCCATGTTGTGGGTGATCAGCACAATCGACGTGCCGTACTTGTCCCGCAGGTCCCGCAACAGCTCCAGGATCTCCGCCTGCACGGTGACGTCCAGGGCGGTGGTGGGCTCATCCGCCACGATGAGGCCAGGGTTGAGGGCGAGGGCTGCCGCGATCACGACACGCTGCTTTTGACCGCCGGAGAACTGATGCGGATAGTAGTTGACCCGATGCTCCGGGTCCGGGATTCCCACTTTTCGTAGCGCCTCGATGGCCCGGACTTTAGCTTCTTTGGCCGTGACGCGCTTGCCGCCAGTGGCATGGGCACGTAGGCCCTCGGCAATCTGCCACCCCACGGTGAACACTGGGTTCAGCGCGGTGGACGGTTCCTGGAACACCATGGCCACATCGCGGCCGCGGATCTGCCGCAGCTTCGAGGCACTGACGCTGATTACGTTGTTCCCATTGATCAGGACCGCGCCGCCGCTGGTAGCTGTCTCCGGAAGCAGACCGAGGATGGCCTTGGCCGTCACGGTCTTCCCGGAACCGGATTCGCCCACGATGGCCAGGACTTCGCCGGGGCGCACGTCCAGGCTTACATCCTTGACCGCGTAGACGTCTCCGCCGTCGGTAGCGAACGTGACTTTGAGGTGGTCGATGTCGAGGACAGGCCCGGTGCGTTGCCCGGCGCCGGTCTCGATGATCTCCGGACCGCTCATGCGGACACCTCCGTCTGGTTCTTCACTTCTGGGCCTTTGCCCTTGGCTCCTGCCCGTCTGCGTCCACGCAGGCGGGGATCGTTCAGGTCATTCATGCTCTCCCCCATCAGGGTCAGGCCCAACACTGTGAGCACGATCGCCGCACCCGGAAACACGCCCGTCCACCAGATCCCTGACGACGCATCAGACATCGCCTTGTTCAAGTCGAAGCCCCATTCGGAAGCGGAACTTGGTTCAATGCCGAACCCGAGAAAGCCCAGCCCGGCCAGCGTGAGGATGGCCTCCGAGGCGTTCAGCGTGAAGATCAGGGGAAGGGTGCGGGTGGCGTTGGCGAAGATGTGCCTGCCGATGATGCGTGCACTGGAGGCACCCACCACCTGGGCTGATTCCACAAACGGTTCGGCTTTGAGCCGGATGGCCTCAGCCCGGATCACCCGGAAGTACTGCGGTACAAATACGGCAGTGATGGCAAAACCGCAGGCGAGGATTCCGCCCCAGAAGCCGGACTGTCCCTTGTTGATAGCAATTGAGACCACGATGGCCAGGAGAAGGGTCGGGAACGCGTAGATCGCGTCCGCGACCACAACCAGCACCCGGTCCAGCCAGCCGCCAAAGTAGCCGCTGACCAGGCCCAGGAAGACGCCGAGGAAGATGGCCATGATGACAGCCACCACGATCACCGTGGCTGCTGTCTGCGATCCCCAGATCACCCGCGACAAGACGTCATAGCCACCCACGGTGGTGCCCCAGAGATGTTTGCCACCCGGCGCAGCCTGCGCAGGGAACGTCCCGCCGTCGTCGGAAATCTGCGAGTAGCCGTACGGTGCGAGGAGCGGCGCAAAGATGGCCGCCACCAGGAATACAGCGCACAAGACGACGCCGATCAGCAGCATGGTGCGCTGCAGGCCGACGCTGCGCCGGATGTGGGACGAGACGGGCAGCCTGTCCAGCAGGGACCTTTTAGGTGGCATAAATGCTTCGGCGCTCATCAGTACCTCACCCGCGGATCGATCAGGGCGGCCAGGATATCCACCACGAAGTTGGTGACTGCGACAATGACGGCAAGTAGCATCACGATGCCCTGGACAGCCACAAAGTCGCGCGCCGTCAGGTACTGCGCCAGTTGGTAGCCAAGGCCTTTCCACTCGAAGGTGGTCTCCGTCAGGACTGCGCCGCCAAGCAGCAGAGCGATCTGGAGGCCCATGACGGTGATGATGGGGATCAGCGCTGGCTTGTAGGCGTGCTTGGTCACCAGCCGGTATTCGCTGACCCCGCGGGACCGGCCGGCCTCAACGTAATCTTTGCCGAGGGTCCCGATCACGTTCGTGCGGACCAGGCGAAGGAAGACACCGGCTGTCAGGAGCCCCAGCGCGACGGCCGGCAGGACTGCGTGGTGGACGATGTCGCCGAAGGCTGCCAGGTCGTTGCTCCGCAGGGCGTCCAGCCAGTAGATGCCGGTGGGCGCCGACAGCCGGCTCATGGCCAGTTCGGTTGTGGTGGAAGCGCGGCCGGCAACGGGAAACCAGCCCAGGCCGACGGAAAAAGTGAGCTTCAGGAGCAGGCCCGCAAAGAAAACGGGCGTGGCGTAGCAGAGGATGGCGAAGAAGCGCAGCAAGGCGTCCGGAACCTTGTCCCGCTTGTGTGCCGCGAACATGCCGAGCGGAATGCCCACCAGCAGCGCCACAACAACTGCGTTAATGGCCAGTTCAAGGGTGGCGGCACCAAATTTGGTGAGCATCTCAATAACGGGCCTTCCGTCGGAAATGGTGCGGCCGAAGTTGCCCGTGGCGATGTTGCCGAGGTACTCGATGTACTGAATGAAGAGGTTACGGTCGTAACCGGCCTGATGGACCAGGATGTCAATTTGCTCTTGCGGGAGGCGTCCGCCCTGGGCTGCAGTGATGGGATCGCCGGTGATCCGCATAAGGAAGAACACCAGGGTGACGAGAATGAAGATCGTGGGGAAGATCAGCAGGAAGCGGACCAGGATGTACTTCCCGAGGCCACCTCCCGCGGATTTGGATTTGGGGGCCGCAACTGTTGGCGGCGGCGCATCAATCAAGGTGGTCATGCTGTCCCTGCTTGGTTTGAAACTGGAAATTGGGGACCCAAAACACAGGAGGCGGGGCCGTCGGGCCCCACCTCCTTACGCGGGTTATTTTGGCGTTGCGAGAGCCTGTTGTTACTTGGAAACCTGGCCAAGCCGGAACTTGAAGGAAGCGTCGAGTGTGGAATCCACGCCCTTCACGTCCTTGCCTGAAACAGCTACCTGGGCACCCTGCAGCAACGGCAGCGTGGAGATGTCCTTGGCAAGGAGGTTCTGGATATCCTGCACCTGCTTTTCTCGCGCGGACTTATCCCCGTTGACGAGCTGCTGGGCGATCAAGGCTTCGACATCCGGGTTGGAGTAGTGGTTCTTCATGAAGCCGCCGCCAACAAAGAACGGCGTGAGGTAGTTGTCAGGATCGCTGAAGTCCGGGAACCAGCCCAGCTGGAAGACCGGGTAGCCGTCAGCCTTGGAGGTCTTGTTGTAGGTGACCCACTCTGTTGACTGAAGGTCTACCTTGAACAGTCCGCTCTTCTCCAGCTGGTCCTTGATCGCGGCGTACTCGTCACCGGAGGACTTGCCGTAATGGTCCGGGTTGTACTGGAGCTTGATGGTCACCGGGCTGGTAATGCCGGCGTCGGTCATGACCTGCTTCGCCTTGTCCGGGCTGGGCTTGCCGGAGCCGTCCCCGTAGGCCTGCTTGAAGGATTCGTTCGCGCCGAGGAAACCGGAGGGCACGTTGGACCACATGGGCAGGTAGGTGCCCTTGTAGACCTGGTCCGAGAGGGCCTGGCGGTCCACGAGGTTAGCCACCGCCTGGCGGACAGCCAGCGCCTTCTTCGGGTCAGCTTCCGGGGTCTTGGCGCCAAAGGGCATGATGTCGAAGTTGAACACGATGTAGCGCATTTCGCCACCGGGCCCAACGTTGACCTTGACATTCGAGTCCTTCTTGAGGTCGTCTATGTCGGTGGCGCTCAGGCTGCGGTTGGCCACATCGATCTGGCCGCCCTTGATTTCAAGCTTCATGTTGGTCTGGTCGGTGTAGTACTTGATGGTGGCACCGTCGTTGGCGGGAGCGCCCAGGACACCCTTGTAGTCAGCCCAGGTCTTTAGGCTCACCAGGGTGTTCTTGTTATAGGAGTCGATGGTGTACGGGCCGTAGAAGGGGTTGGCCTTGACGATGTCCTCGTCGCTGAGGAGCTTGTCCGCCGGGAAGACCTCGTCGTCAACGATCGGCCCAGCCGGGCTTTGCAGGATCTGGGCGAACGTCTGGTCGTTCGCCTGTTTCAGGGTGAAGACCACGGTGGTGGCGTCCGGCGTGGCGATTGACTCGATGTTGGCCAGAAGCGACGCCGGACCGTTGGGATCGTTGATTTTGAGCTGGCGGTCGAAGGAGAACTTGACGTCCTTGGAGTCCAGGACGTGCCCGTTGGCCCACTTGAGTCCGCTCTTGAGCTTGACCGTAAATTCGGTGGGCTTGGTAAAGGACGACGATTCTGCCAGGTCCGGCACGGGCTCCGCGCCGCCGGGCTTGGAGTTCAACAGGAAGGAGAAAACCTGGTTCATCAGCATGAATGAACCGTTGTCGTACGAACCGGCCGGGTCCAGGGCGGTGACCTTGTCAGTGGTGCCGTAAGTTATGACGCTGCTGGCACCGCCCGATGCCGTGCCGCCGCTTCCACCACCTGAGGGGCCTGTGCAGGCAGTCAAGGCGAAGGCGGAAATGCCTGCGAGCGCGATGGCGCTCCGCAAGGCTTTGGTGCTCTTGGTCATCTTTGAACTTTCTGTCCGATGAGTACGCGCTCGCCGCCAATGGGTGTATTTGCGTGAGCGGGCAGCGCGCTGTCCTGATGCCTAGATTCAATCAGATGCCGGGCTCATCAACCGGCTATTTTGGTGCTTTTCTGTGAGTTGAGACACAAAATTTACCTGACCACGCAAGAATTGCGCAGCTTAGAGCTCCGCACGCTGCAGCGATCGGGCAGCGTCAATAGTGGCCTGGCCGAGCACGCGGCTGCCCTGGTAGAGCACCACGGTCTGGCCGGGAGCCACCCCCCGCAGCGGGTCGGACAATGTCACCAGCAGTTGGGGCGCGTCCCCGCCAGTAACCGTCACCATCCGTGCGGTCGCCGGCACGGGGTCGCCATGCGCGCGGACCTGGGCGTGACACTCAAACTCGGCACCCGTTTCGATTTCCGCAATCGGCAGGCCTGCCCACGAGACCTTGATGCCGCGGATCTCGTCGATGGCCAGCAGCGCCTGGGGGCCCACCACCACTTTGTTTTCCTTCGGGCGGATTTCCAGCACAAATCTCGGCTTGCCATCCGCTGCCGGCGTACCCAGCTTCAGGCCGCGGCGTTGGCCGACAGTGAACGCGTTGGCTCCCGGATGCTCGCCCACCTTGGATCCGGTCTCATCCACGATGTCGCCGGTGGTCATCTCGATCTTTTCGGCGAGCCAGCCAGCGGTGTCGCCGTCGGGGATGAAGCAGATGTCGTGGCTGTCAGGCTTGTTGGCCACGGAGAGCCCGCGGCGCTCGGCCTCGGCCCGCACCTCAGCCTTGGAGGGAGTGTCTGCGAGCGGGAACATGGAATGTTTGAGCTGCTCGTGGGTCAGCACGCCCAGCACGTAGCTTTGGTCCTTGGCCCAGTCCGCTGCGCGGTGGAGTTCCGGGTTGCCCTCGGAGTCGGTGATGACCTTGGCGTAGTGCCCCGTGCAGACGGCGTCGAAGCCCAGAGCAATGGCCTTCTCCAGCAGCGCGGCGAACTTGATCCGCTCGTTGCAGCGCATGCAGGGGTTGGGGGTGCGGCCGGCAGCGTATTCGTCGATGAAGTCCTGGACAACGTCTTCCTTGAAGCGTTCCGAGAA
>JBDTQQ010000086.1:0-7920 GCA_039932075.1 Pseudarthrobacter sp.
CCACCACGACGGCGAGCGGAGCGTCAGTGCGGAGCTTATACTCCTTGCCTTCGGGTGAGGTGTAGCTGAGCGTGCCCTGGGCGGCATCGCGGAGGTTCAGGATGGCGTCGATGACGTTGCCCCAGGTGGGCGTACTGGCGTCTTCCAGGTCGGCCAGCCACACTTTGGCGCCGGAGTTCAACGCGTTGATGGCCATCTTGGCGGGCGAGGCGGGACCGGTCATTTCCACCCGGCGGTCCCGCAGTGCTGCAGGGGCGGGCGCAACTTTCCAGTCGCCGTCGCGCACGTCCTGGGTTTCCGGCAGGAAATCCAGCCTGCCGGTGTCCGCTACCTTCTGCCGCTTCACCCGGCGGGCGGCAAGCAGCTCCTTGCGGGTGCCGGCGAAACGCCTATGGAGTTCCGCGAGGAACGCCAGCGCCTCGTCAGTGAGGATCTCCTCCGCACGGTCGATCGGCTGGGAATCTGTGAGGGTGATGGCCATTGCTGGTCCTTTCGTGGCTACGGGTCAGGTTTGCGGGTCAGGCTGTGAGGTGAGGATTGTTGGAACCTGGCGGTGAAGTCAGGGTCGGTGGAATCTAGCAAAAACCGGTGATGCCGGCCCACGCGATGTCTGCAGGGGCAGTATCGTCGCGCTGGACCGTGGCCTCGATCAGGCCGTAGGGCCGGTCCGCCGCGAAAAAGACCTCATTGGGGTTGTCGAGGCCGAACGGCGAGAGATCCACCAGGAAATGGTGCTTATTGGGCATGGAAAACCTGATCTCGTCGAGCTCCTGGTGGGCTTCCAAGACCCTGGAGCCCATATCGAACAGGGTCTGCTGCAGGGCGTGCGAATACTTCTCCGTGAAGGCTTCGAGTAAGAGGGCTTTGATGTCCGCGTAGCTCTTGTTGAAGTCCAGGGCGCTGAAATCAGTCCCGGTCTTGAAACGCCAGCGCGCGGAAACATCGGTGGCGAGGATGCGGTCTGTGGTTTCCGGGAGGGTGGTGTATTTGTCCCGGTCGAAGCCGACAAAGCCGGACTGGGTGGACTTGAGGACGGTGAGGTCCGTGAGCCCGGAAATCAGGTGCGCGGCACTGCCGTCGCGGACCAGGACGGCAGTGCGGACTTCCTGGCCGTTACGCACGAACGAGTGGTGATGCCCGGAGCCGTGGGCCTGGATACGGTCCCAGCTGTAGGACTCCGCTTCCCAGCGGCCGCCGGTGACCCAGTCAAAGCTGGACGTGAAGTGCTCGCCCAAGCGGAGGAGGAAGGCCTCGGGGGAGCCAATGCCGTCGCGGGCGAAGGCATATATGGTGTTCTTCTGGGTGTCTGTGGCCACCACATGGGCGTTGTCGCCTTCAAGGTGGGCGGCCTCGAAGTCACCGCGGAGCTGCGAGGTCACGTTCAGGTCCTCGATTTCGTGGCGGCGGGTGTCGCGGGTGATCTTGACCACCCGGACTTCCGCCTTTCCGTATTGGTTGTGGCCGAGGACAATGTTGCTGCTCATGGTTAGAACCCCACTTCATAAGTTATTCCCTGGCACTGGCTGACGTGCTGGCTGACGGCAGGGTGCGGAGCAGGTCAGCCGCGGCGCTCACAGCGATAACCGCCGGCGCTTTGCCACTGACCTCCGGCAGCCCGATGGGGCACTGGATCCGGTCCATGTCCGACTCACTAAACCCTTCCGCCGCGAGCTTCTGCCGGAACCGGACCCACTTGGCGCGCGAGCCAATCAATCCCACCCTTCCCAGGTCCGGGCGGCGCAGCGCCGCGTGGCAGAGCAGGAAGTCCTCGGAATGGTCGTGGCTCATGATGAACACGTGGGCGCCCGCCGGAAGGTCGCCAAGAAACGAGTCCGGAACCGGTGTATGCACCGCGCGCACATCCGCCACGCCGGACGTCACGTCGGCCAGCCGGGCCGCAGTGAGCTGCTCCTCGCGGCTGTCCACCAGGTACAGGGTCATGGGCATCCGGGAGAGGATGCGGCCCAGTTCGTAGCCAACATGCCCGACGCCGAAAATCGCCACAGTGGGCAGGGAGAGGAAGGGTTCGAGCAGCACCCGCACTTTCCCTCCGCAGCACTGCCGCCCGTGGTGTGTGGCTGCATGCTCGTTGAGCGAAAACTCAGTGTTTTGGGGCGATGTGAGGCCCCGGGCCATCATGTCCTTGGCTTGGTCCACCACTGTGGCCTCGAGATTTCCGCCACCGATGCTTCCCCAAATGGAGTCTGCCCCAACCACCATCTTGGCGCCGGCCTCCCGCGGCGCATGGCCGCGCACCTCGGACACGGTGGCCAGGACCCCGGGCAAACCCGCGGACCTCAAGTGCTGCAGGGCGTCCAGCCAGTCCATGTCAGGTCGCCGCAGTTGGGACGGAGGGGGACTTGGCCTTAATCGGGAACGCGCCGACAGGCGGGGACGTGGCCTCAATCGGGGACGCGCCGACTGGCGGGCGGACGCCGTCGTCATGGTCACCGGGAGCCGCGATCACCCGCCCCAGCGCCCAGAACATGGCTTCCGGAGTTGCCGGGCTGCCCAGCTCCACCGAAACACTGCCGGGACCGAAAGCTGCAATTGCTTCCCGAAGGGCCTCGCGGACGCTGATGGCCAGCATCAGCGGGGGTTCACCCACCGCCTTGGAGCCGTAGACCACACCGCATTCCGTGGCACGTTCGAACAGGTGGACGTTGAACTGTTCCGGCATCTCCGAGAAGCTCGGCAGCTTGTAGGTACTGGCCGACTGCGTGGTCAGCCGTCCCCGCCCGTCGCCGTCGGACACATCCCACCGCAGGTCTTCGAGGGTCAGCCACCCCGCACCCTGCACGAAGCCCCCTTCAATCTGCCCAACGTCGATGAGAGGCGAAAGGCTGTCGCCGACGTCGTGCACTATATCCGCGCGCAACTGCCGGTAGGCACCCGTGAAGCGGTCCACCTCCACTTCCGTGACCGCTGCGCCATAGCTGAAGTACTTGAACGGCTCGCCCTGCATCCGGGCGCTGTCCCAGTGCAGTCCCTCGGTCCGGTAGTACCCTGCCGCCCAAAGTGGGACCCGCTGGAAGTAGGCGTCGTGGGCAACTTCGGCGAAACTGAGATCGCGGTCGTGGAACCCGATCCCCGTCACCTTGCCGTCCTCGAACCGCACATCGTCCGGGTGGATGTTCAGCCTCCGGGCAGCCACCTCGGCCAGCCGGGAACTGATCTGCTCGCAGGCGTTCTTGACGGCCCCGCCGTTCAGGTCCGCGCCGGAGCTTGCCGCAGTGGCTGACGTGTTCGGCACCTTGTCGGTGCGGGTGGGAGCCAGCCGGATGGACGCGAGCGGTACGCCCAACGCGGTTGCCGCCACCTGGCGCATCTTGGTGTGCAGGCCCTGGCCCATCTCCGTGCCGCCGTGGTTGATCAGCACCGACCCGTCCTTATAGACGTGGACCAGTGCGCCGGCCTGGTTGAAAGCGGTGAGGTTGAAGGAAATGCCAAACTTCACGGGCGTTATTCCCAGTGCCCGCTTGATGTTCGGATGCGCGACGTTAAACGTCCCGATGTCCTCACGTCGCCGTGCGACCTCCGCCCGGTCCAGCAGCGACTGCCAAATTGCGGTGAGCCGTTCGGCATGGCGCACGGGCTGCCCGTAGGGTGTGGCCTGTCCGGGCTCGTAGAAGTTTCGACGGCGGAGCTCACCCGGCTCGAGGCCCAATAACGGGGCGCAGCGGCCCAGGATGTCCTCGATCACGAGCATCCCCTGCGGGCCGCCGAAACCCCGGAACGCCGTCTGGGACGTCTTGTTGGTCTTCGCGATGCGGCCGTGCACCTCAATGTTCGGGATGTAGTAGGCGTTGTCGATGTGGCACATCGCCCTCGCCAGAACAGGTTCGGAGAGGTCCAGGCTCCAGCCGCCGTCGCTGGTGAGGGTGGCCTTGAGCGCCTGGAGGCGGCCGTCGTCGTCGAATCCTGCTTCCCAGCGTGCGTGGAAGGGGTGGCGCTTGCCGGTCATGGTGATGTCCTGGGTCCGGTTGAGGCGGAGGCGGACCGGGCGTCCGGTCAGGCTTGCGCCCAGGGCCGCGACGGCGGCGAAGCCGTGCGGCTGCATCTCCTTGCCGCCGAAACCGCCGCCCATCCGGAGGCACTGGACCGTCACCTCGTGGTTGTGGAGTCCCAGCACGTGGGCCACGATTTCCTGGGTTTCGGACGGGTGCTGGGTGCTGCAGTGCACAAAGACCTGCCCGCCTTCGTCGATATAGGCGAAGGACGCCTGGGTCTCGAGGTAGAAGTGCTCCTGCCCGCTGAACTCGAACTCGCCGCTGAACCGCTGGGCCGCGCTCGCCATGGCGTGATCCGGCTCCCCCCGCGCAAGTGTCGGCTGGTTGCCCTGGAAGCTTCCGGCCGCCATGGCTTCGGTGAGCGTCAGGATCGACGGCAGCGGCTCGTACTCCACCGCCACCGCCTCCGCGCCCAGCCGTGCCGCCTCCGCTGATTCGCCAAGGACCCAGCACACAGCCTGACCGTGGAACATGACCTCGCTGGGGAAGAGCGGTTCGTCGTGCTTAGTGCCGGAGTCGTTGACACCCGGAACGTCCGACGCCGTCAGCACCTTCACCACGCCGGGAACCTTCAGCGCGGGCTGGGTTTGCAGCTCGAGGATCCGCGCGTGGGCGTGCGGTGCCTGGACCGGCCAGGCATGCAGGACATTTTGGGAGCGGACCACAAGGTCGTCGGTGTAGAGGGCCGTCCCGGTCACATGCGCGGCGGCGCTTTCGTGGGAAACCGGTACCCCCACCACGGGATTGACGGGACGGTCGGCGAGGGATTTCACGGTGCCACCTCCGCGGCGTGCTCGGCATGGAACTTCAGCAGGGCCTGCCTCAGCATGGCCGAACGGTAGAGCGCGCTCGCGCGCATGTCGTCGATGGGCGTGCCCTCTCCCGCCATTACGGCGGCTGCCGCGGTCATCGTGGCAGCGGTCCACGGCCGGCCCATCAGGGCCTCTTCTGTTGCGGTCGCCCGAATCGGCGTGGCCGCCACACCACCGAGCCCGATCCGGACCGAAGCCACGGTGCCGTCAGCCACCTGCAGCGCGATGGCGACCGACACGCTGGAAATGTCATCAAAGCGCCGCTTGGCGATCTTGTAGAACGCCGCGTTTTCGGTCAGAGGTAGCGGGATCCGGACGGCGCGGAGCAGTTCGCCGGGCTTCCTGACGCTCTGCCGGTACCCGGTGTAGTACTCCGAGAGCGGAACCTCACGTTCGCCGCCAGTCGAAGTCAGGACAACCCGCGCGTCCAGGGCGAGGAACACCGGCGCAGAGTCGCCAATGGGGGACCCGGTGGAGAGGTTCCCGCCGAAGGTGGCCGCATTGCGGATGAGGCGGGAGGCGAACTGCGGAAACAGTTGGCTGAGAAGGGGCACCCGGCCGCGGAGGCCGCGTTCGGCTTCCGACAAGGTGAGGGCCGCCCCGATTTCGATAAGGTCCTTTTCGAGCCTGAACGTCCGCAGCTCCTCCAGACGGTCGATGGCGAGGACCAGCGGCGGCCGGAAATGCCGGAGGTTCACTTCGACGCCGAGGTCAGTTGCCCCTGCCACGAGCTTCGCGTCCGGGTTCTCCTGCAGGGTCTGGAGGATTTCAGCCAGCGTTTTCGGGCGCAGGAACCGTGCGCCGCCCTCCACTCGGATGCCCTCCGCCCGGGTGTGCCTCGCCGCCGGGGCCGGCCGGCTTTGCCTGTCCAGCAGCGGATCGGCATCCGACGGGATTCCGAGTGCATAGGCCGCATCCCGAATGGGCCGGTAGCCGGTGCACCGGCAGAGGTTACCGCTGAGGGCGTGAAGGTCGAACCCGTTGGGGCCGCATTCTTGGTCAGTGGCGTGCTCTTCACCGACGGCGCCGGTCCCTGTTGCCTTCCTTGCTTGAGCCGGGCTCCGGTCCGGGCGGTAATACTCGGCCGCCATCGAGCAGATGAAGCCTGGCGTGCAGTATCCGCATTGGGACCCGCCCCGGTCTGCCATTTCCTGCTGGACGGGATGGAGGTTTTCCCGGGCGGCGCCGGGCACGGACACCGTACCCAGGCCTTCTGCGGTGATAATTTCCTGACCGTCGAAAGCCAGTGCGGGAGGCAAACACGCATTCAGCGAGGTCCAGCGGCTGTGATCGGTACCGTCAGGCCGGGCGACCAGGACGGCGCAGGCCCCGCATTCACCCTCCGCGCAGCCTTCCTTGGCACCGGTCAGGCCTTCGTCCCGCAACCAGGCAAGAAGCCGGGTGTGCGGGCTGGTGCCGCTGCAGTCGCGGGCCCGCCCGTTGACGACTACCGTAATTCCGTCCATGCTTCATCCTTGCCGCGCTGACAGCGGAAAGCCAGAGCTTCGCCGCCCGCGTGTCCCCGCCCCCTATAGTCGAGGAATGGAACAGCGGATTTTAGGCAAGACCGGACGTAACGTCTCCATCGTGGGACTGGGCACCTGGCAGCTCGGCGCTGATTGGGGCAACGTGGACCCGGCCCAGGCTCAGGCCATTCTGGCGGCGTCCGTGGAGTCGGGGGTCAACTTCTTTGACACCGCCGACGTCTACGGTGACGGCAAGAGCGAGCAGGCCATCGGAAAGTTCCTCGCGGACAACCCCGGGCTGGACATCACCGTGGCCACCAAGATGGGCCGCCGCGTGGACCAGCAGCCGGAGAACTACACCCTTGCCAACTTCCGCCAGTGGGTGGACCGGTCCCGCAAGAACCTGGGCACCGACACCCTGGATCTGGTCCAGCTGCATTGCCCGCCCACGCCGGTGTACAGCAGCGCCGAAGTGTATGACGCCCTGGACACACTGATTTCCGAGGGTGCCATCCGCAACTACGGCGTCAGTGTGGAGCGCACCGACGAGGCCCTGGAAGCAATCCGCCACGAGGGCACCGCCTCCGTCCAGATCATTTTGAACGCGTTCCGGCTCAAGCCACTGGACGAGGTCCTCCCCGCCGCGAAGGCAGCAAGCGTGGGGATCATCGCGCGCGTGCCGCTCGCCTCCGGCCTGCTCTCCGGCAAATACACGAAGGAAACCACCTTCGCCGAGAACGACCACCGGAACTACAACCGCAACGGCGACTCCTTCGACGTCGGGGAAACGTTCTCCGGCGTCGACTTCGAGGTGGGCCTCAAGGCTGTGGCCGAGTTTGAACAGCTGGTCCCTTCCGGCGCCAGTACCGCCCAGGCGGCCATCGCCTGGATCGCGGCGCAGGACGGCGTCACCGCCGTGATCCCTGGCGCGCGCAACGTGGAACAGGCGACGGCGAACGCTGCCGCGGCTTCCGTGGGTATCACCGAAGAGTTCGACGACGGCGTCCGCTGGATCTACGATCACTACTTCCGGGACGCCATCCACCCGCGCTGGTAGCTGGCCGCTCAACTGCCGCGGTACGTGGAATAAGCAAACGGGCTGAGCAGGAGCGGCACGTGGTAGCGCGACTCGGACTCCACCACGCTGAAAGTGCGGGTCACCTCGGGGACGCTTGCGGTGAAGTGCTTGCCCCTATCGAAGGCCAGGCGGTAGGTCCCCGACGGTAGGCGCTCCGGCCCCAGTTCGTTGATGCGTCCGTCTGAATCTGGCATGCCCTCGGCCATCCGGACCCAGCCCGCGCCGTCGTGCATGTGCAGGGAGACGGGGACGTGCGCCGCCGGCTGGCCGGAATCGGTGTCAAGTAACCGAATTTCTCCTCGTACAGTCGGTTGCCCTCTGCCAGGGCCTCAGCGACGGCTTCGTCGGCCGCCCCCAGTCTCACCTGTTCCGACCTGGCCAGCAGTACCTCCGTGATGTC
This sequence comes from Pseudarthrobacter sp., assembly GCA_039932075.1. GTDB lineage: Bacteria > Actinomycetota > Actinomycetes > Actinomycetales > Micrococcaceae > Arthrobacter. The sequence goes on from JBDTQQ010000086.1 coordinate 7,767, forward strand.
GCCCTGCGCCCGCTCTCCGATCTGCGGACGGTGGGCGAGAGCCGCTTCGATTTCTGCGTGGGTGAACGGCTTTGAACTGTTCAAGTGCATGGCTTCAGCATATGTAAGCGCCAGCCGCCTCGTCTGATGCCGTCACGTCTCGCCGCAAACAGGC
>JBDTQQ010000087.1:0-7865 GCA_039932075.1 Pseudarthrobacter sp.
CCGAGTAAACAGCCTGACGCCAGCGGCCGCCGTCGCGCCTGTCCCCTCTCCTGGGAAGGTACGACGGCGGCCGCTGGTTTCTTAGCCGCGTTCTGCGATCTTCTTGACGTCCGCCACGAGCATGTCCCACATGCCCTTGGAGTGCTCGGCCGCATCTTCGCTGACGTTGTTGTCCTGCGCGAGCGTGAGCTTGGTTGCGCCATCCTGGTCTTCAAGGGTCCACGTGAGGGTGTGATAGTTCTCGGGCTTGTCCTCTTCGCCTCCCAGCGGACTGAAATGCGTGTGGACCAGCTTTCTGCCGGGCTCCACTTCGAGGATGGTTCCCTTGTCCTCGTATGGCTTTCCCTCCCACTCGCCATGCCAAAGGATGGGTCCACCGACGGTCCAGTCTGTCGCCAGGTCTGCCCCGAACATGAACTCCTTGACGGCGGCCGGGTCGGTAATGATGTCCCAGACACGGCTGGCCGGCGCGTCAATGGTGATGGCGGATATAGCCACGTGTTTCCCTGTCATGCCCGGGCCTTCTTGGCGGTGAAAAGCAGGTACTCCCATTCCATCTGCCACGCCGCATCGCCGTGGGCATCACCGAAAGAATCGGCAAGCTCAATGAGGGCCGTGTCCAGGGCCTTGGCTTTCTCCTGGTCCTCGCCGAGGAACTTGTAGACCGAGATGGTGGGGCCGTAGTGCGACTTGAAGTAGCGCAGGAAGTCCTCCGGCTGGTGGAAGCTGTGGATGACCAACAATCGCTTTTCCGCGTGGATGTCCGTGATCCGGTCGCCGAAGAGCTCGCGAACGTGGTCTTCGCTGCCCCACAGCGGCGGCGGCTGAGCCCCGGGCGGAGGTGGCGGCGCGAAGGGCTTCATGGCGGCGAACATCTTCCCGATGAATCCTTCGGGCGTCCAGTTGAGCAGCCCGATGGTGCCACCTGGTTTGCACACGCGCACGATTTCATCAGCGCCCGCCTGATGGTGCGGGGCAAACATCACGCCGAGGCAGGACGTTACGACGTCGAATTCGGCGTCCGCGAACGGCAGGGCCTCGGCGTCAGCTTCCACCCAGTCAAGCTCAACGCCGCGGTCGGCTGCCTGGTGCCGCCCGGCGTCGAACAGTTCCGGAGTCAGATCGCTGGCAATCACCGCTGCACCCATCATGGCCGCAGGGATGGCCGCGTTGCCGGCGCCAGCAGCCACGTCGAGTACCCGCTGCTTGGATCTGATGCCGGCGGCCTCAACCAGGATGGCCCCAAGATCGTTGACCAGCTCACTGGCCAGGGCGGGGTAATCCCCGGAGGCCCACATTGCCCGGTGCTTTTGCTTCAGTGCCCGGTCAGCTTTGTCCACGGCCGTCTTGTCGTTCATTTCGGCGCCCCTCTCCATCTCCGTTGACAGGTTTTGAGTGACAGCACGCTGTTGGCACAGTGGAGGCTGCGATGCGACCCATTGTGGCGGCACCAAATGGTGAAAGCAAGCAAACTTAGCGTTTCCTTGTTTTTACCCTGCCCCGGAATTAGCGTGGAAACCTGACCAGCAGAGATAGCCGCCGTCCCGCAGCCGTTGAAGGAGGATGACATGCCAGACAAGAAAAACCCCAGCCTGAAAGATCCGGAACTTTATGAGGAACTGCGCGAGGATGGGGCGTCCAAGCAGAAGGCGGCGCGCATCTCCAATGCTGCGGCGAACAAGGGCCGCTCGGCAGTCGGCCGTAAGGGTGGCAAGTCGGGCGACTACGAAGACTGGACCGTCCCGGAGCTCAAGGCCAAGGCCAAGGAAATTGGCCTGACCGGGTACTCAGCAAAAAAGAAGAGCGAACTCGTCTCCGCCCTGCGAAAGTCCTAGGCGGCGGCCATTTCCGTCACTGCAGAACGCCCTCGAACCGCACCTTCACCGACTGCAATCTCGGGAACCGCCTCAGGCACCCTTTCTTGCCCGCGTCGTGGAGGTCTTAGCCGCGGGCTTTGCAGCCGTGGATTTGGAGGCCGCGGACTTGGAGGCCGCGGACTTGGAAGCAGTGGACTTCGCGGCCGTCGCCTTAGCCGCCGTAGTCTTAGCCCCAGTCTTGGTCCCCGCCGACTTAGCCGCAGGTTTGGCGGAAGACTTCCCAGCGGAGCCCTTGGCACTTTCTTCAGTGTCGGCGTCGTCCGCCTCGGCACTTTCGGACTCCTCCGCGGAAGGGGCCGCGGAACCCCGGCCGCGCTTCCGGTCGAGGCTTCGCTTCAGCGCGTCCATCAGGTCGATGACCTCGCCCTTGCCGCCTTCGCCCGCTCCCGCGCCGAACGTTTCGTCGGTATCGAGCGAATCGCCCTTCTCCAGCTTGGCCTCGATGAGCTTCTGGAGTTGCACCTGGTAGTCGTCGGTAAAGTGCTCGGGTTCGAAGTCAGCGGCCATGGATTCCACCAGGGCCGCGGACATTTCGCGTTCCTGGGCGGAGATCCGGACGGACTCGTCCAAGGCGGGGAAGCTGGCCTCGCGGACCTCGTCGGGCCAGAGGAGGGACTGCAGCACCAGCACCTCGTCCTTGATGCGCAGCGCCCCCAGACGGGTCTTCTCGCGCAGGGCGAACTGGACGATGGCCACCCGGTCGGTGTCCTCCAGAGCCCGGCGCAGCAGGACGTAGGCCTTGGGCGATTTGGAGTCCGGCTCCAGGTAATAGCTCTTCTCGAACATCATCGGTTCCAGCTGCTCGGACGGCACGAACTGGACCACCTCGATCTCGTGGCTGTTCTCCGCCGGGATGGATTTCAGCTCCTCCTTGGACAGGACCACGGTGCGGCCGTCGTCCTCATACGCCTTCTCGATGTCCGAATAATCGATGACTTTGCTGCAGACCTCGCACCGGCGCTGGTAGCGGATCCGGCCGCCGTCGGCGTTGTGGACCTGGTGGAGGCTGATGTCATGGTCCTCGGTGGCGCTGTAGACCTTCACGGGCACGTTGACCAGGCCGAACGCGATGGCACCTTTCCAGATGGCTCTCATCCCTCAAGTGAACATCACCACAGGCCGGAGGTGAAGACCCATGGCCGGCGCTAAGGAACGTGTCCGGGTTGCCGGGCGGGAACTGACCCTCACCAACCTGGACAAAATCATCTACCCGGAGACCGGCACCACCAAGGCTGACGTCCTGGCCTACTACGCCGCCGTGGCCCATGTCCTGATCCCCGCGGCAGCCAACCGGCCGGCAACGCGGAAGCGATGGGTCAACGGAGTGGGCACCGCCGCAAAGCCGGGCGAGGTGTTCTTCCAAAAGAACCTTGAGGACTCAGCCCCGGGCTGGCTCCCCCGCGCCGCCATCACCCACAAGGACCGGACCATTTTCTATCCCCTAATGAACGATCCCGCCACCCTCACATGGTTTGGCCAGATCAACTCGCTGGAAATCCATGTGCCGCAGTGGCAGGTGGATTCGCACGGCAACCAGCTGAACCCGGACCGTCTGGTGCTGGACCTGGACCCCGGCGAGGGCGCAGGCCTGGCCGAGTGCGTGGAGGTGGCGCTCCTGGCCCGCGCCATCCTGCAGGATGTGGGGCTGGAGACGGTCCCCGTGACCAGCGGCAGCAAGGGCATCCACCTCTACGCCGGCTTGGACGGAACCCAGACCTCCGACCAGATTTCCGATTTTGCCCACGAACTGGCCCGCGCCCTGGAGGCTGACCATCCGGACCTCGCCGTCAGCGACATGAAAAAGTCCCTGCGCAAGGGCAAGGTCCTGGTGGACTGGAGCCAGAACAGCGCGGCCAAGACCACCATCGTTCCGTACTCCCTGCGCGGCAGGCCCACCCCCATGGTCGCGGCGCCGCGCACCTGGCAGGAGATCCGCTCCGCCAGCCTCCAGCAGCTGGACTACAAAGCCGTGATGCGCCGGGTGAAGGAAGGCAAGGACCCGTTCGCCGCCGTCGAGCACGGCGGGGGGCACCCGGGCAGCCCTGAAGAGGTCACGCACGACGGCGGCGCGCATCAGCGCTTGGAGCGGTACCGTTCGATGCGGGATCCTGATGCAACGCCCGAGCCGTTCTCCGGCAGCGCCGGGAGCGGGGACAGCTTTGTCATCCAGGAGCACCACGCCAGCAGGCTCCACTTTGACTTTCGGCTGGAACACGAGGGCGTGCTGGCCTCATGGGCCCTGCCGAAAGGCGTCCCGGAATCCGGCGGCAAAAACCATTTGGCGGTCCAGACCGAGGACCATCCCCTGGACTACGCCACCTTTGAGGGCACCATTCCCAAGGGCCAGTACGGCGCCGGCGACGTCACCATCTGGGACCACGGCACCTACGAGCTGGAAAAGTGGATCAACGGCAGGGAAGTGATCGCCACCCTGACCGGCTCGGAGGGCGGCGGTCTGGGCGGGTCGAAAAAGTTCGCCCTGATTCACACCGGACGGGGCCGCGGCGGGGATGCCGAGGGGCAATGGTTAATCCACCTGATGGACAAGGACCATCACACCAGCCATCCCCGGCGTGTGGCGGCGGACGAGTCTGGGGTGGAGGTGCCTGATGTGGAGCATCCCCTGGTCGAGGACCCTGGAACCAGCGTGAAACCGTCCGCTCCCCTCCGCGCCGAAGATTTCAGCCCCATGATGGCAACGTCCGGCACAGCTGCGGACCTGCAAGGCAGCGACTGGAAGTTCGAGCTGAAATGGGACGGCGTGCGGGCCCTGATGGTGGCTGACGACGAGAAGGTCCGGATCATCAGCCGAAACGGGAACGACGTCACCGCAACCTACCCGGAGCTGACCGACCGGGCCTGCTGGCCGGAGGGAGCGTTCGTCGCGGATGGTGAGATCTTCGCCGTCGGGCCTTCCGGCAAGCCTGACTTCGGCGTACTTCAGGGACGCATGAAACTGACCCGGCCAGGCGAGGTCGCAAAGGCACGCGCCGCCATCCCGGTCCGGCTGATGCTCTTTGACCTGCTGGCCCACGGTGGCGAGGACCTTCGCCGGCTGCCGTTCGAGAAGCGGCGGGAACGTCTTGACCAGTTCTACCGGCCTTCGGACTGCCCTGTGGAGCTGTCTCCGGTCCTGGACGAAAGGATCGAGCACATCCTGGAAAGCGCGCAGGAGCTGGGGCTTGAGGGCGTCATGGCGAAACGGGCAGACAGCAGGTACGTCAGCGGGCAGCGGACCCGGACCTGGATCAAGATCAAGCTGGAGCAGACCCAGGAGGTGGTGGTGGGCGGCTGGCGGCCAGGCAAGGGCGGGCGGCAGAGTTCGGTGGGTTCACTGCTGGTGGGCATCCCTGACGGCAAGACACTGAGGTATGTTGGCCGGGTGGGCAGTGGGTTCAGCACCCGCGAACTGGAGGAAGTCCGGCAGAAAGTGGACAACCTCTCCCGCAAGACGTCACCGTTCGCGGACGTCCCCCGCGAGGATGCCTCGGACGCCCACTGGGTCACCCCGCGCCTGGTCGGCGAAGTGGCGTTCGGCGAGTGGACAGGCAGCGGAAAGCTCAGGCATCCGGTGTGGCGGGGGTGGCGGCTGGACAAGAATGCCGAGGAAGTAGTGGCGGAGGCGTAAGCGTGGCTAGTTGTCCGGCGACGCGCGGTCCGGTGACGCGCAAATTCCTTGAGGGAACGGCAACGGCCTGGCGACTCCCGGATTCGGGTGTCCCCAGGCCGTGTCCGTGCCGGTTCGTGATTTGCGCGTCGCCAGGTCAGACGCGGGTCAGGATGAGTGCGGCATCTGCGGGCGGCCGGTCCGGTGCACGGCGGTGACGCCGGCCTCGTTGCCCACCTGGCTGTGGCCTGAACCCCGTTCCTTGGGATGCCGGTGCTTGCCGTTCCCGTCCGGCCAGTGCTGTTCGCCGGCCATGGCCGTGGTCACAGCGATGGTGGCCGGCCCAGGCATGGACTGCGAATCCATGGCTGCCGCGAGGTGATCCACCACCTCAGGTTCGATCCTTGATCCAGCATTTTGCTTAGCCATTTTTATTCCTTCCGCCATGATTTCCGCCAATGAAGCATTCATCTATAGATGCGTCTGGAGTAGCGTTGCAGGCGCAGTAACTACCAGCGGACTTTCTTCTCGACCGGCCCCTGCTTGCCGCTGGCATGCGTGGGCTTGTGGTTTTTGCCGACGCTCTGCACACCGGAGTCACCGCCCCGGGACTTGCTGGCGAGCATCGCCCGCTGTGCTTCGGTCAGCCCGGCTCTGACGCCCTTGGCGTCGGAGCCGTCGGGTGAACTGTCGGGCTGGTCGGAGGTGTTCTTTTCAGTCATTGGGTGGAACCTTTCTGAGGAGGATCAGCGTGTCTGACGGGATCAGCGAGGACGGGGCCGGTATTAACAGGCCGCGGGCGTCCGCCTACTCAAAAATCAGTGTTCCCATGGGACAACAATAGGCAGCATGCGCCTTGGTTGTGAACCCCCGTTTTCGGCCCCGAGAAGGCACCGGGCAGGATTCGCCGCCCCCATGACGGCTGTCACATTTGGCGCTGAATGGGGCGCCAAAAGCCGACCGAAAACCCGCCGGAAGAAAAAGATTAGGTAACAATGGCCACATTGGGCCGGGATCCCAGTGCTGGCGCGGCGAAACGGGCTCAAGAAAAGACGGTGCTGGCCGCTCAAACCGCTCCGAAACCCTCGATCCTACGGGATCAAACTCTGAATTGCCTCAGATTTCGCGTAAAATTGAAGGCCTGCCCAGAGCGGGGCAGCTACAAGTCGCAAGCAAATGACCTCCATAGGAGTTGCCCAAATGCCCACAGACCGAAGCACGACCGACTCTTCAGCAGGCGTGAACAGCGCCAGCGGAACTAACAATGCAGTACCAAAGAATGCACTACCCGTGAGCCCTAAAGGGGCACGAAAACCGAAGATCCTCGCACGCCGCCGGCTCAAGGAGTCCGACGTGAACGTCGTGAACCAGCCCATGCTGAAAAAGGCACTCGGCGGCACCATCGTGGGTAACACCATGGAGTGGTACGACGTCGGTGTGTTCGGCTACCTGATCACCACCATGGGACCCGTGTTCCTGCCGGAGTCAGATCCGACAACGCAGACGCTGTTCCTGCTGGGAACGTTCGCCGCCACCTTTATTGCCCGCCCCTTGGGCGGGGTGATCTTCGGCTGGCTCGGAGATAAGGTGGGCCGCCAGAAAATCCTGGCCACCACCCTCATGATCATGGCTGCCAGCACCTTCGCCGTCGGCCTGCTGCCGGGCTACGCGCAGATCGGCCTATGGGCGGCGGCACTCCTGGTGCTCCTTAAAGTCGTCCAGGGGTTCTCCACCGGCGGCGAGTATGCAGGCGCCACCACATTCGTCAGCGAATACGCCCCTGACAAGCGCCGGGGTTTCTTTGCCAGCTTCCTGGACCTGGGCAGCTACCTGGGCTTCGCCATCGGCGCTGCCCTGGTATCAGTGCTCCAGTTGACCCTGGGACAGGCCGCCATGGAGGAATGGGGCTGGCGCATTCCGTTCCTCATTGCCGGGCCCCTCGGCCTGATCGCGGTCTACTTCCGAAGCAAAATTGAGGAATCTCCGCAATTCCAGGCGACCCTGGACGCCCAGGAGGACCTTGCCAAGAACGCTGCCTCCAACGACGAGGCGGCAATCAAGGGACCGGTTGGAATCGTCAAGGCCTACTGGCGCTCGATCATCGTGGCAATGGTGCTGGTCGCTGCGGCCAATACGGCCGGCTATGCCCTGACCTCCTACATGCCCACCTACCTCACGGAGGCCAAGGGCTACGACGAGGTCCACGGCACGCTCCTGACCATCCCCGTACTGGTCATCATGAGCCTTTGTATCCCGCTGACGGGCAAGCTGTCCGACCGGATCGGCCGCCGGCCAGTGTTGTGGATCGGCGCGCTGAGCACCGTGGTCCTGGCAATCCCGGCCTTTATGCTGATCGGCGTGGGCGAGATCTGGTCCACCCT
>JBDTQQ010000088.1:0-7813 GCA_039932075.1 Pseudarthrobacter sp.
TCCAGGTGATGAGCCTGGGTTCCGGGTTCAAGAAGGTCATCGACATGAAGGCTGCGCCGCCCGCGGACCATGCGGCGCCCGATGACGCCGTGGCCCCGGGCAAGGAGCGGCTGGCCCACGTGGACGAGGACGGCGTCTGGTTCAAGAGCCACCTCAACGGGGACCGGCACCGCTTCAGCCCCGAGATCTCGATGCGGGTCCAGCACCAGATCGGCGCGGACATCATGTTCGCCTTCGACGAGCTGACCACGCTGCAGAACTCCCGCGGCTACCAGGAGGAGTCCCTGGAGCGCACCCGGCGCTGGGCCGAGCGCTGCCTCACTGAGCACTTCCGGCTCACGTCCGGGCGCGCGGGCAAGCCGTACCAGGCCCTGTTCGGCGTGATCCAGGGGGCACAGTACGAGGACCTGCGCCGCAAGGCCTGCCGGGACCTGGGCGCGATGAACTTCGACGGCTACGGCATCGGCGGGGCCCTGGAGAAGGAGAACCTGGGCACGATCGTGCGCTGGTGCAACGAGGAACTGCCGGAGAACAAGCCGCGGCACCTGCTGGGCATCTCCGAGCCGGACGACATCTTCACGGCGATCGAGAACGGCGCCGACACCTTCGACTGCGTCTCCCCCACGCGGGTGGCCCGCAACTCGGCGTTCTACACGCCCACGGGCCGGTACAATCTCTCCGGCGCCAGGTACAAGCGCGACTTCGGCCCGCTGCAGGAAGGCTGCGACTGCTACGCCTGCCTGAACTACTCGCGGGCCTACATCCACCACCTGTTCAAGGCCAAGGAAATGGTCTCGGCCACGCTGATCTCGATCCATAACGAGCGCTTCGTGGTGAAGCTGGTCGACGACGCCCGGCAGGCCATCGAGGCCGGCACCTTCTTCGAGTTCAAGGCCGAAACCCTGGGCCGATACTACTCCTAGGGGTCCTCCCGCCGGGGGCGCCTCCGCGGCTGCGGGCCGTTTCGACGGTTCCCTGCCCGCTCGACGTCCAGAATCGTCTTCCCGGCCCAGAACCGTCGACGCGGGCTTGTACACATAAGCGCCAAGGTCGCTGTACGGCCCGGGCTGCGCGGCTGATGCTGGAGCCATGAGACCCCTCCCCGCATCTGGACTCCCCGCGTCCGCGGATCTCTGGCGCACGGATCAGCTGCTGGAATCCGGGCTGAACTCGCGGACCATTGCCCGGTTGACGCAAGCCGGAGCCCTCATTCGCCTGCGCCGGGGCTGTTACGCCCGGGGAAGCTGGTGGGACGGCCTGCGCCCCGCCGCCCGCCGTCGGCAGCTCATCTTCGCCCATGCCCTCGGAACGCTTACGACGTCGACCGGCGGCTCCGCCTACAGCCACACCTCCGGTGCCAGCCTGCACAGTCTCCACGTGTGGGACGGCGATGACCGCATCCACCTGACGCAGCCCAGCTGCCCATCCCCGATCTCCCACGGACGTGACGTCGTTGCCCACACCCGGCGATTGGGCAGCCAGGACATCTGTTTCGTGGCGGGACTCCCCTGCACATCGTTGGAGCGGACAGTCGTGGACTGCTGCCTGATGTTCAATATCCGGCAGGCCGTGATCCTGATGGACCATGCGTGCCGTTTGGGGGCGGATCTGTCCCTGCTCCGGGCCCACTGCGCCGGCTTGGCAGGTCGCAATGGTGTGGTGGCGTTGCGTCGGGCGCTGGAACTGGCGGATCCGCGCTCCGAATCAGCCGGGGAGAGCCTGACCCGGGAGCTCCTGCATAGGCTCAAGATCGATCCGCCCGAGTTGCAGCACGTAGTGCGGACGCCGCTGGGCGAGCACCGCCTGGACTTCGCGTGGCCGGGGAGGAAGGTGGCCCTGGAGTTCGACGGCAAGACCAAGTACTTCGACTACAAACCCACAGCCGAGGTGGTCTTCCAGGAACGACGCCGCGAGAAGGCGTTGACGGAGCAGGGCTGGACATTCCTCCGGATCGAGTGGAAGGACTTGTTCAACGAGGTGGAGTTCAAGTACCGGGTCCTGCAGGCACTGGGCCGCGGTTCGGGCGGATAACGACTCGCTCCGTTTCGACGGTTCCCTGCCGTTTAGACGTCATGCAGCGTCGAGTGGGCACGGAACCGTCGAAGCGGCGGCCGCCCCGGCGCCGGTCTACGCCCCGTAGCTCGGTTCGCGCTTCTTGATCCAGCCGATCACCAGCGAGGTCAGCGGCACAAAGAGGAACTCCACGAGGGTCTTGTAGACGAAGCCGACGAGCACATAGTTCACGAACATGCCGATGTCGCTGATCCCGATCACGGACGCGGCGATGCTGCAGAAGATCAGCGTGTCCACGAACTCGCCGGCGCCGGAGGACCCCATCAGCCGGGCCCACAGGGACTTCTCCCCCGTACGCGCCTTCATCCTCACCAGGATCCAGGAGTTGATCGTCTGCCCGGCCAGGAACGCCAGCAGCGAGGCCAGCACGATCTGCGGGACGGGGCCCAGCGCGCCTTCCAGCGCCGCCTGCTTGGCGGTCCCGAAGCCGTCGTCGAAGCCCGGCAGCGCGATGATGATCCAATAGCAGAGAGAGGCGAAGACGGACAGGGCGAAGGTGCTGACGATGGCCTTGCGTGCCACCTTGAAGCCGTAGACCTCGCTGATGACGTCGCCCAGGATGTAGGCCAGCGGGAAGAGGAAGAAGCCTCCATCGGTGATGATCGGGCCGATGGCCACCCCCTTGGAGGCACCGATGTTGGACAGGATCAGCACCACAGCCATGAAGGCCAGCATGATGCCGAAGTACGGGGAACCGATCGAGGCGAACTTCGGCGGCGCTGCGGCCGGGAAAGTCTTGGCGGAAGTCATGGGTGTTCCATTCAGAGTGGTTCGCTCGGCGGCCGGGATCCTCGTGGAGGACGACGCGGGGCAGCCGGCTGTAGGAGCACTGGATGGCTCCAGGCAGGATGACCGCCTGAACCGCCCTCCATTCTCGCACCCCCGGAGGCCGCACCCGACCGGATCAGCACCTGGACCTTCGCCCGCGTGTCCGACGACGCCGATGACTCCGGCGTTAACGACGACGGCGGGACGCCGGCTGCCGGAACCGAAGTCCCGTAGCCGGCCACCCGACGTCGTACCCGCCGCCATTTCGATGGTTCCCTACCGGCTCGACGATTCCTGGCATCGAGTGGGCGCGGAACCGTCGAAACGGCCCGAGGCAGCCCTAATGACTCGCGTCGATAAGGTCCTTGTCGTCGTCCTGGCGGCCGGTGCCCGCGCCGGTGCTCGCGCCCGTGCCCGTGCCCGTGCCCGTGCCGACGGAAGCCGCAGCAGGCTCCCAGGCGTGGCCCTGTTCGTGATCCAGGTGCGTGGACTCCTTGTTCTTCAGCGCGAAGATGTAGACCACCAGCGAGATGGCGATGGCCACGGTGACGTAGGTGAAGAACAGGTCCACCTGGCCTGCCTTCTGCAGCGCCGCTCCGATCAGCGGAACGGTGCCGCCGAAGAGCGAGTTGCCGATCGCGTAGCCCAGGCCCACGCCCAGGGCGCGGATGGAGGCCGGGAACAGCTCAGCCTTCACCAGGGCGTTGATCGAGGTGTAGCCGCCGACGATCAGCAGGCCGCCCATCATCAGCAGGAACGCCGTGAACGGATCCTTGGTGCCGGCCAGGGTGGAGAGCAGCGGCCACGTGAACAGGACGCCGGTAATGCCGAACCAGAGGAGCAGCGGCTTGCGGCCCACCTTGTCCGAGATGATGCCGTAGACGGGCTGGAGCAGCATGAAGATGAACAGCGCCCAGAAGTTGATCACCGAGGTGTCGGTCTTGGCGATGCCGGAGGTATCGTTCATGAACTTCAGGATGAAGTTGGTGTACGTGTAGAACGCCACGGTGCCGCCGAGAGTCACGCCGATGCAGATCAGCAGGGGCTTCCAGTACTGCGTGAACAGCAGGCGCATGGTGCCCGGCTGGGCTTCGCCGGCCGCGACCGGCGCCTGTGCTGCGCGGACCTGCTCCGCGGAGACGGTTTCCTCCATCGAGCGGCGCAGCCACAACACAACCAGCGCGGCAACGCCGCCGATGGCAAACGGGATACGCCAGCCCCACTCGGTGAGATCGCCCTTGGGCATGACGTTCTGGAGGATGACGAGTACCAGCAGGGCCAGCATCTGGCCGCCTATCAGGGTGACGTACTGGAAGCTGGAGAAGAAGCCGCGGCGCTTGGATGTCGCGGCCTCGGACATGTAGGTGGCACTGGTGCCGTATTCGCCGCCCACGGAGAAGCCCTGGATCAGGCGGACGAGGATCAGCAGTACCAGTGCCCAAACCCCCACCTGCTGGGTGGTGGGCAGGAGCGCGATGGCGAAGGAGCCCGCGGACATCAGCGTCACGCTGAGCGTCAGGGCGGCCTTACGGCCCTTCCGGTCGGCATAGCGGCCGAAGAACCAGGCGCCGATGGGGCGCATCAGGAACGAGGTGGAGAAGACCGCCATCGCTTCCAGGCCGGCCTGGAGGTCGTCCTTGGAGTTGAAGAAGTGGGACTGGAAGTAGGCGGCGAAGACCGTGTAGACGTAGAGGTCGTACCACTCGACCAGGTTGCCCGCTGAACCCTTGAGGATGTTGCTCACCGCCCGGCGGGTCTGGGCTGCCTCACTCTGGACTTCGGTTTGCTGGGTGCTCATCGCTGAACCTTCCTTGGCTGCGGCGCCGCGGCTTCCCGGCGTACTTTCCTGCTGTCCACGGCAACTCTGCCCATGGTTCCTCCTCGACTTTGACGGTCCCCCGCACACGCCGAGGGCCCTATCCAAGCTATGCGTGATGCACGGCACAGCCAACGTGGGAGGGCATTTCCTAACACTTCCTTAGGTTTCACCGGGGCCGAGGGGTAATCTCCAAAGCGGGCAGATTTTGGTGCCCCGTATTCGGAAAAGGGACCTCGCCATGGAATTGCTGATCGTCGAGGACGACGACGCCATGGCTTCCGCGCTGGCCGCCGCGGTGGTCACCGCGGGGCATAACCCCACCAGGGTGGCCAGGGGTGCGGATGCCTTGCTGGTCCACCGGAAGTTCGGGGTGGTCCTGCTGGACCTGGGGCTGCCGGACATGGATGGCCTGGAGGTTCTACGGAAGTTGCGTCAGGTCACCGCGGTTCCCATCCTCATCCTTACAGCGCGCGACGACGAACGCAGTGTGGTGCTCGGGCTGCGGTCCGGAGCGGACGACTACCTCGTCAAACCGGTAAAGCTGGTTGAGCTGCTCGCCCGGATCGAGGCCGTCACCCGGCGGGCCGGCCGGCACTCGCCCACACCGCAGCAGAACATTCGCCTGCGAGACCTCGAGATTGACCTCGAACGGCGCATTGCCACCCGCGGCGCCGAGGAGTTGCCCCTGACGGCCACCGAGTTCGACCTTCTGGCTTTGCTGGCCGGCCACGCGGGTTCGGTGGTGACCCGGGAACAGATCCTGGACGCCCTGTGGGGAGACGCTTTCGTCGCGTCCTCCCGCGCTCTTGATGTGCACCTGACCGGGCTGCGGGCCAAGCTCCAACTCCCCGGTTTCATCATCAACGTCCGTGGCGTTGGTTACCGGGTCTAGGCGGACCCCGCGTGAAGCTGCGCGTGCTGGGCATCCTCAGCGTCCTGTCGGTCCTGCTGGTGGTCTTTGGCTCCACCGCCATCCTGGCGTCCGTCAGCCGGGAACTGACCCAGGAACTCCAGATCAAACGGGTGACGGCGCTTAACCGTTTCGCCCAAGTGGCTTTCGACGCCGCCACCGCAGGCGAGTCCGCGGGGCTCCAGACGGAGATGGACAGATACTCCGAACTCTATGGTGAGGGGGTTCTGATTCGCCTCCAGCAGGGCACCTTGAGCTCGGGTGGCCTGAGCGAGGAAAGGGCCGATGTGAGTGAAGCGCTGGCCCGGGCAAACCTGAATCTTAGCGACATCACCCTTGCGCCGCTCCAGCCGTTCGGGCCCGGCTCGGATGTGGTGTCCCGGCCCTTCGGCAGCGCCAGCCAGGTCCTGGGTGCGGTGGTCCTGGAGGTCAATCTGGACCCGGCCCGGGAGAAACTGCGGGAACGGTGGCTGCTTGTCGGGTTGGCAGCGGCCGCGCTCGCTGCGGTGCTTCTCCTTGTAGCGGCCAGGGTGACCGGCTGGGTGCTTCGTCCGGTCCATCGGCTGAACTCAGCGGTGACGGAGCTCGAGGCCACGGGCCGGACCGGCCAGCTTCCGGAGGCCGGGCCCCCGGAGTTGCGGGAACTAAGCCGTTCCTTCAGCCGGATGGCCCGGACAGTCAGCAACAGCCTGGAATCCCAGCGACAACTGATCGCCGACACCTCTCATGAGCTGCGCAATCCGGTGGGCGCCCTCCGGCTGAGGATCGACCTGCTCCGGCTGGAACTGCAGACAGCCCGGCAGAAAGATGCAGCGGCCGGTGTCCTGGCGGAACTTGAACATGTGGAAGGGCTTTTGGAGGGTGTGCTGAAGCTTGCGGCGGCGGAGCACAGGGTGAGTGAAGACTCCGCCAGGAGTCCGCTGGCCAGCTCTTTGCGCAATGCTTTGGGCGAGCGGCAAGCGTCAATCGATCCGTACCGGGTCCTCCAGGAGGAGACTGAACGGGCAGAACCAGCCGCACGGCGCAGCGGCGCATCCATCCAGCTGGACAGCCAGCCCGAACCGGCGCTGCACATCGTTTGCAACGCCGCCGAACTGGCCCAGATGGTTGCTGAACTAATCAACAATGCCGTCAAATACGCGCCGGGTGCCCACATCACGGTGGCTGTCCGCGTGCGTCCGGGCGCGGTGGGCATCGAAGTAGCCGACGACGGTCCCGGGCTTTCCGCCGATGAACGGGTTGCTGCCACCGGGCGCTTCTGGCGATCACCAAGGAACCGCGGGACCCGCGGCAGCGGCCTGGGAATGACCATCGTGGACAAGCTGGCGGCGGCCAACGGCGGCCGGCTGCTCCTGACCGAGGCCTCCCCGCACGGACTGGTTGCGTGCCTTGAATTTCCCCTTGCCGAATCGGGGCAAGGCGCCCTTACCCCGGGGCCGGGGGCCGCTCATGACTGACTCAACCGAAGACTTTACGCGCCGGACCGCGCTCAAGGCCGGACTCGGCGTCGGCCTCGCCGGCCTCCTGCTGCCCGCCCTCAGCGGCTGCACAGCGGACGACAGGCAGGACACAGTGACCGTTGCCGGCGGTGAGCCAGGCGGCTTCTACCTGGAGTTCGCCACTTTGCTGGCGGACGCGCTCCAGCGGCATGGTGTGGCACGCCGGGCCACCGCAATGACTACCGGCGGAAGCCTCGACAACCTTGAATCTCTGCTCTCAGGTAAGGCCACGTTCGCGGTGGCACTCTCGGATTCGGCTGCCCTGCGCGCAGCATCAGGTGACGCCGCCGCTGTCGGAATCACCGCCGTCGGGAAGGTCTATGAAAATTATGTCCACTGCGTGGTCCGGCAGGACAGCGGCATCCGGGACATTGCCGGGCTGGCGGGCCGGACCGTGGCGGTTGGCGAGCCCGGGTCCGGCACCTCGCTGACCACACCCCGCCTGCTTGAGGCCGCCGGCCTGGGCTCCACCACCGCGGGCAACCGCCCCACTGCCGCACTGGACGGGACTGTCACGGTTCTGAACCTCGGCCTCAATGAGGGCGTCGCGGCTCTGCAGGACGGCTCAGTAGATGCGCTGTTCTGGTCCGGCGGCGTGCCCACCGCTGCCATTGCGGCTGCTCACATTGCTACCGGCCTGAGACTGCTGGACCTGTCCGCGCTCCTTCCGGCGCTGCGGGCAAAATATGGCATGTTTTACGACCGCGTACTGATCCCGGTACGCGCCTACCCGGGCATTCCTGC
>JBDTQQ010000089.1:0-7782 GCA_039932075.1 Pseudarthrobacter sp.
ATAACCTCTCGATTCCCATCAGGAGACAAGCGCTCGAGCCAGAGAAGGGAAGGGTCCATAGCGTCCAGCGCGCAACTGAGTACCCAAACTTCATTCGCGAACGAGCCCGCGCCGGCTTGCGCAGAGGCAAGAAGTCGAAACTGCTCGTCATCCTCAGATTTCATCCTTTTGCGATGCACGATGTGGAGTGCGACTCTCGGCCGGGGTAGAAGCCTTTCAATTCGGCTTCCCACCAGCTGGATCTCTTCGGCGAGGAAGTCCTCCCGGTCCTGCGCAAGGAGTATGCCGCGAAGAAGCCGGCCCATGTCCCGGAGCCCCCCACCCACGCCGGCCGCGTGGCTGCCCTCATGGCGTCCCAGGCCAACGACAAAGCATCCTCGGAGGCGTGATGGCTTCCGAAGGAAAAGAAGCTCCGAGCCGGCTGGCGGCGGAAACCTGGGAATCCCTGTTCCGGGCCCAGGTTGCGGTCATGCGCAAACTCCAGGCAGGCAAGGCCTTCAAGAATGTGGCCATCAACGAGTACGACGTCCTGTTCACGCTCTCCCGGTGCCCGTCCGGCTGGCTGCGGCTCAACGAACTCAATGACCACGTCCTGCTGAGCCAGTCGAGCCTGAGCAGGCTGGTCGAGCGGCTTGAAAAGCGCGGGCTCGTGGTCCGGCAGCCCGCCCCCGACGATGGCCGTGGGGTACTCCTGAAGCTGACTGATGAGGGCGCCGCGCTCCAGAAGGAAATCGGTCGGGAGCACGTACGGGACATCTCCAGCCTGGTGGGACCCGCCCTGACGGCTGCCGAGCAGAAAGAGCTGCAGCGGCTGACGGACAAGCTCCGCAACGCTGTGGGAGCCCGGCCAGGAAAGTAAGCGACTCCCCGGGGCAACTGGACTCTTAGCCCAGCACCATAAGCCGGGCGGGATCCTCGGCGGGCAGCTGTCCGTTGACCACAGCGGTGACGCGCAGCTCGTTCAGGGTCAGGCGCCCGCTCACGGTGGACAGGAATGCTGTGTCGGATGAGTCCCGGCCTGCCGTGATCCGCAGCATCGACTCCCGCGGGGCCAGCCCCGTGGGGTCGATGATATGCCAGGCGCCATTGACATGGGCCTCCGCCACGGCGTGGAAATCCATCGGGGCCAGCCCCGGCGCATATACGGCCGCGAGCCGTGCGGGGATGTCCTTCGAGCGGAGCAGCGCGATGGCCAGGTGGGCGAAGTCCCTGCATACGCCGCGGCGGTGCAGGAGCGTTTCCACCGCGCCGTCGGTGCCCCGCGAAGATCCGCTGACGTACCTCAACTCGCCGTAGACCCAATTCCTGACGGCCTGGAGCAGTTCAGCACCATGCAGGCCGCCAAATTCGGCGTAAGCGGTGGGCAGGAGCCGGTCAGACTCCGCGTAGCGGCTCGGCCGGACATAGCGGATGAGTTCGGCCAGGGGTGACTCCTCCGGCTCCGCCCTGCCAGCCACCGTCGCAGAGTACTCAACCGTCACTTCGACGGGCTCAGCAAACTCCATGTAGTGGAGGCGGCCGCCGTGATAGTCGGCCAGTTCGCGGAACGGGACCGTGGCCCCGTCGGCCGTGACAGTGAGGGACTCTTCGAACGAGGTGTAGCCGCGGTTTTTGGCTACGGCGATGGCGAGGGCTGCCTTGGTGTCAGCCACGGTCTTGAAAACCATGCGTGCGGCAACGGTGCGTTCCATGTATCTCCGGGATGTGAGGTAGTGGCAGAACAGCCGCTCTGGCCCGGCGCTGATGGCGCCGGAGGCGGGACTAGTTTTCGATCTTCAGAGACATTAGCATCCGCTGCACATTCGCGAAGTCCGGGCCCTCATTGACATACTTGGCGGCCTGGTCGAGGGTGTCAAAGGCCTTGGCGGGGGCCACCTTTTCATCCGGCGCATAGGCTTTCAAGGCAATGACGTCACCGAACGAGTAGTCTCCCTTGCCAGCGGGACCGCGGACCACGTTGCGCAGTTCGCAGGCCTGCCCGTCCGCCCCGCCCACAATGTTCGTGATGCCATACGAGCCGAAGTACCGGTAGCCCTGGATCACGCGGTACACGGCGTGCGGCGCGATGGCGCCTTCGCCCGTCAGGCCGGGAAGTGCCACGGGAACGCTGCTGATGACCACATAGGGTTTCTTACCGCCGTCCGGGCACGCAGGCTCCGACGGCGGCAGTCCCGTCCGCAGGGCAGCCATGAAGGTGCCGTCCTGCTTTTTCACCTCGATCTTCAACGCACCGGGCAGGGCCCCGCTTTCAGGGGCGACAGACTGGGCGATCCATTCGTCGGGGAGGTCGAAACTGACGGTCCGGCCGGGGTCGGTAAAGGTTTTCCAGGCGGTTGCTGTGGCGGCGGGGCCCGGAGTCGCAGTGGCCAGCCCGCTCGGCGTGGCAGCAGGCTCCGACGCCGGCGAACTGCTGCCCGTGCCCGTCGCGCCCGGGGCGGCATCGGAGGAGGTGCTTGGCTGCGCAGTCCAGGCGGGGCCGCTGCCACCAGGCGCACTGCATCCGGCCGACAGGGCCCCGGCCATCAGAAGCGCAGCGGTCCGCGGTCCCCAGGATGTCGCCATTCTTGTCATCCAGCCAGCCTATCGGCGGACGACGGCGGGCAGGCAGGCAGGAGCCCCGTGTCGCCGTCGGCCATGCCCGCCAGCCAACGGGCTAGGCTGGGGAGCATGAGGGATGAGCATTACGGCACAGAAGAAGTGGGTCTGGCGGACATCTCTGCCCTCGACATCGCGGATTGGCGGCTCCGGACGTTCGCCCTCTACGAGACCGTACGGAGAATCGCCGCCGATGACCCCGCCGAGGCCCACTCCCTGTGGCGCCATGAACGCGACCGCATGTTCGCGACGCACCCGGCGTCAGCCCTCACGCCCGAGGACAAGGCGCAGTTTTCCGGCCTCAAGACGGCAGACTACGATCCTGTGTACCGCTTCTATGTACCGCTGACTCCTGAAGGGGCGGGGCGGGAGATGACCGCCGAAACCACCACGGACGGCGTGATCCGGTTCATCCGGCTGGGCACGTTCGATCTTCCCGAACTGGGCCAGCTCGGCGTGTGGAAGCTCCACGGTTACGGGGGCGGAATTTTCGTTCCGTTCCGCGATGCCACTGCAGGCCAGCCCGGGGGCACCTACGGCGCCGGGCGGTACCTTCTCGACACCATTAAGGGCGCCTTCCATGGCGTCCACGGTTCCGGGCCCGGCGCCGAGTTCGTCCTGGACTTCAACTTCGCCTACAACCCGTCATGCGCGTACAACGATGCCTGGGCCTGCCCGCTGCCCGGTCCGTCCAACCGCCTTGCGGTGGAGATCCCGGTGGGCGAGCTGTACTAAGCCGGCTTCCGCTGGCCGGGCCGCCGCGCACACTTGTGTCCGGCCGCCGTCGAACGCGACCCGGAGGACGTAGGATGTCTTCATGACTTCCAGCGCTCCACGCCGCTTTGCACGCGTCCGCCCACTGTCCCCGGCTACTGCCGACGAGCATTTCTTCGTGGCCAACGACGCCACCGATTTCAGTTCGGAGGCCGGACGGTCCTGGACTGTTGTCGAGTCCCCTTTCGCCGGGTCCCGGGCAAACGTGAACAGCCCGGCACGGTCCGGCTGGGAGACAGGCGCTGTGGTGAAGGAGGGCTCGTTTACCTTCCTGGCGCCCTCGGTGCCCGCCAATGTCCTGGGCATGGCGCACAACACGGGCCGGCCCGGCCGAGACCTTCCGCCGCAGGCCTTCCACAAGGCCGCCACCAGCGTCATCGGTCCCGGCGATGCCATTGAACTGAGTTCCACGGTTGGCTACGTTGACCCGGAAGCCGAGCTGACCGTCGTCATAGGCCGAACCGTCCGCGGGCTGACGCTGGAAACCGCCCGGGGCGCCGTCCTGGGTTTCACCATCGGCAACGACGTCTCCGCGCGGGACCTGCAGAAGTCGGATGAACTGTGGATCAGCGCCAAGAGCCAGGACACCTTCACCCCCGTCGGCCCCTGGATTGTCACCGGACTCGACGACGCCGACCTTTCCATTGGCATCATCCACAACGGCACAGAACTTAAGCCCGCCAGCAGCGCAGACCTCGGCTGGAGGGTGGACGAAATCCTGGTCTACCTCAGCTCCTTCATGACCCTGCATGCAGGCGATCTGGTGCTCACCGGCTTCCCGGCCGAATGCGCACGTATCCACCCGGGCGACACCGTGGTCTGCCGGGTGGAGGGCATCGGCGAACTCACCAACCCTGTCAAAGCTGCGTCCTGGGAGGAAACAGCCGCCTAATATGTCAGGCTTGACCCATGGAATCCCCTGCTGCGCCCAGCGCCCAGCTGACGCAGCAGCCCGCCCGCCGCGCGCCGGCCACCAGACACTACCCCGGAATCTTCAGGTTCCCGTCGGTGCGGCAGCTCATCCGCTTCACCGGCGTCGGCGTGATCTGCACCGCATCCTCGCTGGCACTGTACGCGCTGTTCCGGCAGTGGGTTGATCCCCAGCTCGCCAATGCAGCGGCGCTGATCCTGACGTCCGTCATGAACACTGCCCTGAACCGTCGGCTGACCTTCAAGATCACATCCAATCGGAAGCGGGCCCAGGACCACCTGAACGGGCTGATCCTTATCGCCATCGCGTTGGTCATCACCGGGAGCAGCCTGGGGATTCTGCACGCGGTGCATCCGGCCGCCACTGTCAGCGACGAGCTCTGGACCACCACCTTGTCCGGTTTTGTTGCCACGGCCGTACGGTTCACCCTGCTGCGGCACTGGATCTTTCGCCGCGCCCGCCACATCTAGCGCAGCCCCCAACTAACTCGCAATTAACGTCGTCATTCGCGTTTTTGACGACGCTAAATGCGACCCAGTTGGGCTGGCGGGGACGTCAGTTGCGGCCGAGGGTCCGGACGCTTCCGACGGCGGTGCCCACGGCTTCGGCGGCCGCCGCCAGTTCCGCTGCGGTCACCTCGGAGGTAAAGCTGAACCGCACGGCCGTCTGCGCCACCTCCGGCTCATAGCCCAGCGCAGTCAGGATCGGCGAGGGCGCATCAGAGCCGGCAGCGCACGCCGAGCCGCTGGAGCACACCACCCCCTGCCGCTCCAGCTCGAGGAGGACCGACTCCCCGCTGGTCCCTGGAAAACAGAACGACGCCACGGACGGCAGCCGTTCGCTGGGGTGGCCGGTCAGGACAGCTCCGGGAACGGCGTCAAGGACATCCCGGATGAAGCCGTCCCGCAACGCCGTCACGTAGGCAGCCGTCTGCAGCTGAGCGGACCGCGCCAGAGTCAAGGCTGTAGCCAGGCCCACTGCACCGGCCACATTCTCCGTTCCGGACCGCCTGCCCCGCTCCTGGCCGCCGCCGTGGAGCAACGGTTCGATGCGGGTCCGGCCGCGGACGTACAGCACGCCGCAGCCTTTGGGTGCGCCCAGTTTGTGGCCCGAAATGCTCAACGCATCCACGCCCAGTGTCTTGACGTCCAAAGGCAGCCAACCGGCGGCCTGGACGGCGTCGGTGTGGAACGGGATGCCCTGAGCCCGTGCCAGTTCGGCCAGTTCCGCAACCGGCTGGATGGTACCGACCTCGTTGTTGGCGTACATGATGCTCACCAGCGCCGTCTCCGGCCGAAGCAAGGCGGCGAGCGCCTGGGGCGTCACCAGCCCTGTCCCGTCCACTGGCACAACATCCACGGAAAAGCCATGGAACCGCTCCAGATACCGCGCGGACTCTTCCACCGCGGGATGTTCGACGGCGCTGATCACCACCCGGTTGCGCGGAGGGTCCGCCGCCTGCCGGGCCAGGGCGAGGCCCTTGACGGCAAGGTTGTCAGCCTCTGTCCCGCCGGAGGTGAAGGTGACCTCCCCCGGCCGGCAACCGAGCGCCTTGGCTACCGCCGCGCGGGCGTCCGCGAGCGCGGACGCAGCGGCCTCGCCCAGCGTGTGGTGGCTCGAGGGGTTGCCGAAGTCGCCGCTCAGGTACGGCCACATGGCCTCCAGAACCTCGCGGCGGACGGGCGTGGTGGCGGCGGCGTCAAGGAAGATCATGGCCCTATCAGCCGGCCCTCAGTTCGACGTCCAGTCCGAGGTCCAGTGCGGCGACACTGTGGGTGAGCCCGCCAATGGAGATGACGTCCACGCCGGCGGCGGCAATCTCCGCCACGGTTCCCAGGTTCACGTTGCCACTGGCTTCCACGATGGCCCGCCCATCGACCTGCTTCACACCGGCGCGGAGTTCGTCGATGGTGAAGTTGTCCAGCATGATGGTGTCCACGCCGGCGGCGAGAACAGGTTCGATCTGTTCGGCGCTGTCCACTTCCACTTCAAAGTGCGTGGTGTGCCCCAGCTGGGCTTTCGCCGCGGCCAGCAACGCGGTGAGCTTGCTGGGGTCTCCCCCGGTCATGACGGCGAGGTGGTTGTCCTTGGCCAGCACGGCGTCGGACAGGCTGTAGCGGTGGTTCGCTCCCCCGCCGCAGCGCACGGCATACCGCTCAAGTACGCGCAGCCCGGGGGTGGTCTTGCGGGTGTCCGTGATCCTGGCCTTAGTGCCCTCGACGAGGTCCACAAATTCGGCCGTCTTGGTAGCGATGGCACTCATGCGCTGGACCAAATTCAGCGCGACGCGTTCGGCGAGCAGGACCGAACGGGCGCTGCCGGTGACGCGCGCAAGGTGCGTGCCGGCGTCGAACGCTTCACCGTCGGTAAGCAGCAGCTCCACCTCGGTGTCCGGGTCAACCAGCTTCATGGCGTCCCGGAACACGGTCCCGCCGCTGAACACGCCGGGAACCCGGGCATTGAGCACCGCGGTGGCACGGGCCTCGGCCGGGATCAGCAGCTGGGAGGTGATGTCACCGCTGGGAGCATCCTCGGCAAACGCCCTTTCCAGGATGTCCCGGACGGGTGCTGGGGGGAGGGTCAGGCTGGTCATTGGACGAGGCTCGCTTTCCGGCTCATGGTGTAACGCTGATCAAAAGGTTCGACGGCGGCGTCTGGCCTCACGCTGTCACTGCGGTAATGCGCGCCGAGGGACTCGCGCCGCTCCCGCGCAGCGTGCACCAACAGCTGGGCAGCCAACAAAAGATTGGCATCCTCATGCTCCCGGGGATCCAGCGAGTCAGGAACATTCAAGGGATTCCACGTATCCGCCCAGGCAGCCAGATCAGCACCGGCCTCCCGCAACAGCCCGCCAGTGCGGAGCACACCCGCCTTCGCAGTCATCAACCGCCGAAGAGCCCCCCGCGAAAACGGCCCGGGATCCGCAAAGGACGTCTCAACAGGCCCAGGAGCCGGGTCAAGCTCAAACTCCCAGGAAATGGGTGCAGGCGCTTCGTCGGTCGTATCGAACGCCAGGGAGCCGTTGGCGGTGGCACCCATGTGACGCTGCCCGTCGTCGCCCGAGGGTGTTCCGGAAGCGAGCGTCAAGGGGAGGCCGCCCGCGGCCGAGACAGCGAGCGGAGGAACAGCGTCGGGCGACACCCAACCAGCGCCGTCGCCTAAGAAAGCAGCGACAGCCCGGCGCCCGAAGACAAGCCCTTCAAGAAGTGAGTTGCTGGCCAGACGATTAGCGCCCTGGACCCCGGTGCAAGCAACCTCCCCAGCAGCAAGCAGCCCTGGTACGGAAGTCCGGCCGTGGAGGTCGGTGACAACGCCGCCCATCCAGTAGTGCGCAGCAGGAGCTACGGGGACGGGTTCGCGGGTCCAGTCGATGCCGGCCTCGCGGGTGCGGGCGCTGAGGGTGGGGAACCGCTTGGCGAGGAAGCCGTTGCCCCGGCTGGCCTCAATCACGCGTGCGTCGAGGAACACGTGGCCGTGGGGGT
>JBDTQQ010000090.1:0-7725 GCA_039932075.1 Pseudarthrobacter sp.
GCCCAGGCGCACGTGCACGCCGTCGGCGATCAGGGCGGCCGCGTCGGAAAGCGCCAGGGCTTCGGCCGTGGTGCGCCCCACGCCCAGGTCGGCCACCAGGACGCGGTTGTAAGCTGCCTCGGCTTCCTCGCCCACCACCGTCAGGCGGACGTACCCGGCGCGGAGCGCAGGCAGCAGTTCATCGATCAGGCGGGCTGCCACCGGACCGAATCCGACAATGACAATCTGCTCGCTCATGAGGCCTCCGCTGTTTGAAGAACACTGTGCTGAAATTCGCTGCGCGCCGCCGCGCGGACCCAGACCTTGTTGAACTTGAATTCAGGCATTCCGGAAACGGGGTCGGTTGCGGCTTCCGTCAGGCGGTTGGCACTCTCGAGTTCCGGGAAATGGAACGGCAGGAACACCGTTTCCGGGCGGATGGCGGTGCTGAGCTCCGCCCGGCAGAGCACCTTGCCGCGCTCGTTGGCCACCGAAACGAAGGCGCCCTCGGTGATGCCCATCGTGGCCGCGGCGGCCGGGTGGATCTGCACCTTGGCCTCCGGTTGGGTGGCCAGGAGCTCGGACACACGCCGGGTCTGGGCGCCGGACTGGTAGTGCTCCAGGAGGCGGCCGGTGATGAGGGTCATGGTTTTGGCGGCCGGGTCCGGGTTTGCGGCCGGCGTACGACGGCGGCGCGGCGTCACCGCGGTCATGACCGCCTTGCCGTCGGGGTGCGCAAAAGTGTCCAGGAAGAGCCGCGGCGTGCCGGTGCCGCCGGCGGGGTACGGCCAGTAGGCTGCCTCGCCGCGGTCCAGCATGGCGTAGTCGATGCCCGAGTAGTCGGCCAGGCCGCCGGCGGAGGCGAGGCGCAGCTCCTCGAACACCGTTTCCGGGTCCTCGCTGTAGGTGGACGGGGCGTTCAGGGCCTCGGCCAGCCGGGCCATGATCCAGAGCTCGCTGCGGGCGCCGGCTGGCGGCTGGATGGCCCGGCGGCGGCGCAGGACGCGTCCTTCAAGGTTGGTCAGGGTGCCCTCTTCCTCGGCCCATTGGAGGACCGGCAGGATGAGGTCGGCCTCGGCGGCGGTCTCGGACATAAAGAAGTCGCAGACCACCAGGAAGTCCAGGCTGCGGAGCCCGGCGATGACGGCGTTCGCGTCGGGGGAGGCCACCGCGATGTTGGAGGCATGCACGAAAAGGCACCGCACGCCGTCGGGCTGTCCCAGTGACTTCAGCAGCTGGACGGCGGGGAGGCCGGGGCCGGGAATGGTTTCCTCCGGGACGCCCCAGACGCCAGCTACGTGGGCGCGGGCGGCGGGGTCGGTGATTTTGCGGTAGCCGGGGAGCTGGTCCGCTTTCTGGCCGTGCTCACGCCCGCCCTGGCCGTTGCCCTGGCCGGTGAGTGTGCCGTAGCCGCTGCGGCTTGAGCCGGGCAGGCCGAGGAGCAGGCTGAGGTTGATGGCGGCGGTGGCGGTGTCGGTGCCGTCGATGTGCTGCTCCACGCCGCGGCCGGTGAGGATGTAGCTGCCGCCCTTGCGTGCGCCGTCGGCCAACCTGCGGGCGGTTTCGCGGATGAGCTCCGCCGGGACGCCGGTGAGGGACTGGACGCGTTCGGGCCAGAACGAGTTGACGCTGCGGGCCACGGCCTCGTAGCCGGTGGTGCGTGCCGCGATGAAGTCTTTGTCCGCCAGGCGCTCGTGGATGATCACGTGTGAGAGGCCCAGCAGGAGAGTGAGGTCAGTGCCCGGAAGGGGCTGCAGGTGGAGGCCGCCGCCGTCGGCCGTGAACTTTGCCGTGGCCGAACGGCGGGGATCCACCACAATCAGCCCGCCGGCGTCGCGGGCGCCCTGGAGGTGCTGCACAAACGGCGGCATGGTTTCGGCGACGTTGGAGCCGAGCATCAGGATGGTGCTGGCGGTGTCCAGATCCGTGAGGGGGAACGGCAGGCCGCGATCTACGCCGAAGGCCCGCATCCCGGCGGCCGCTGCGGAGGACATGCAGAACCGGCCGTTGTAGTCGATGCGCGAGGTGCCAAGGGCAAGCCGGGCGAACTTCCCCAGCATGTAGGCCTTCTCATTGGTGAGGCCGCCACCGCCAAAAACGCCGACGGCGTCGGCCCCGTAGCATGCCTGCGTGTCCTTGACGGCGGTGGTCACCAGAGCCAGGGCCTGGTCCCAGCCGATGGGGCGGTGGATGCCGTCGGCACCCTTCAGGAGGGGCTCGGTAACGCGTCCGGCGTGGTTCAGGAGCGTGGCTGCGGTCCAGCCCTTCCGGCACAGGCCACCTCGGTTGGTGGGGAAGTCCCGCCCGGCCACCTCCAGCAATGGGGCTTTCGGGAGGTCGGGCGCGGGGACCGGCCCCGGCTCGGAAGCCGGGGCCGGTCCTGCCGAAGACGTGAGCGTCATGGCGCACTGCAGGGCGCAGTAAGGGCAGTGCGTGTCGGCGCTTTTGGTCATGTTAGACGTGTCCCATCGCGTTTC
Source organism: Pseudarthrobacter sp. (assembly GCA_039932075.1). Classification (GTDB taxonomy): domain Bacteria; phylum Actinomycetota; class Actinomycetes; order Actinomycetales; family Micrococcaceae; genus Arthrobacter. Next base: position 2,457 of record JBDTQQ010000090.1, read on the forward strand.
GATTGGCGTTGCGGATGTAGCAGAACCAGCAGACCGCCAGCATCAGGACGTATGCTCCGACGAAACCGTAGAACGCCGGGGTGTAGGAGCCGCTGGCCGTGTTGGACGCGTTCAGCACCTGAGGGATCACGAACCCGCCGTAGGCGCCGATGGCCGAGATGAGGCCGAGGGCCGAGGAGGCAAGCCGCTGGGTGGCCACCGCATCGGCACCGTTCCGGGCGGCCCGGCTGGAGGTGGCGAAGATGACGGGGATCATGCGGTAGGTTGCGCCGTTTCCGAAGCCACTGGCGGTGAAGAGCATCAGGAACAGGACCAGGAAGAGCCAGAAGTTTTTCAGCGGCAGGGTCCAGACCATGGTCAGGGTAATCACGGCCATGGAGGCGAACGCGGCCACGGTCATGCGGGCGCCGCCCATCCGGTCAGCCATCCGGCCGCCGTAGGGACGGGCCAGTGAACCGACCAGCGGGCCAAGGAAGGCCAGCGAGAGGGCCACGGTGCCGACGCCGATGGCGGAGAACTCCGGGAAATAGTCCTTGATGAGCTTCGGGAAGACGCCGGCGAAGCCAATGAACGAACCGAAGGTGCCGATGTACAGCAGCGCCATGATCCACAGGTGCGGTTCCTTCAGCGCCGCGACCGAACCGGCCACGTCACCCTTGGCGCTGGTGAGGTTGTTCATGTACTTGAAGGCGCCGTAGGCCGCCAGCAGGATGAACGGAATCCACATCCAGCCTGCCAGCGGCAGGTTGACGGTGCCTGCGGCCAGCAGGGTGATGACGATGGGCACAGCGAGTTGTGCAACGGCGGCACCCATGTTGCCGCCCGCCGCGTTCAGGCCCAGCGCCCAGCCCTTTTCGCGGGCCGGGTAGAAGAAGGTGATGTTGGCCATGGAGCTGGCGAAGTTTCCACCGCCGAAGCCGGCCAGGGCTGCCACCAGGAGCATGACGCCGAACGGGGTTCCGGGGTTGGCGACGCAGAGTCCCAGGCCGATGGCGGGGATCAGGAGCAGCAGGGCGGACACGATGGTCCAGTTCCGTCCGCCGAAGCGGGGAACCATGAATGTGTAGGGGATCCGGAGCGTGGCGCCAACCAGGCTGGGCATCGAGATCAGCCAGAAGATTTCCGACGTGGTGAAGGTGAAGCCGGCTGCCGGCAGCTGGACCACCACGATGGACCAGAGCTGCCAGACCACGAAACCGAGGAACTCGGCGAAGATGGACCAGTTCAGGTTGCGCCGGGCGATGGTGCGTCCGGTGGCTTCCCACTGCTCTTTGTTTTCGGCGTCCCAGTTGGCGATCCAGCGGCCGGGGAGGAATTCAAGCGCGGGGGCGGCTGCGGTTCGGGTGGTGCGGATATCTGCAGTGCGGTCAGCGGTCACGGCGTGCCTCCTTTGGGGGGATGTTGTTCCTCCACGCTAAGGACGGCGCGTTTCGCGGACGGTCGCGCTGTGTTAACGCGCTGTGACATTTGCCTATCGACGGCCGTCGGGCGGTGTGAGACGGTGGAAGGGTCCGATGAGTGAGACGAACCCCACAGGTCCACATAGCGGACTTTGTGTCCATTGGCTGGACTCCGGGAACTAATATTGGACTCTAACTACTGCACGCCTGGCCGCACCACGCCAGGCCGGTTCTCATGAAAGTGTTCAAATGTCATCCAAACAAACCACCGCGGAGCCAGGTTCGGCCAAGGCGGTGAACTCCCGCGGCCGCGTGATTGTGGCCAGCCTGATCGGCACCACGGTTGAGTTCTACGACTTCTACGTCTACGCCACCGCCGCCGTGCTGGTCTTCCCGGCACTGTTCTTCCCCAACCAGAACGAGACAACCCAGCTGCTGAGCTCCTTCGCCGTGTTCGGCGTGGCATTCGTGGCCCGTCCGCTGGGATCCATCGTCTTTGGCCACTTCGGGGACAAGTTCGGCCGTAAGGGCACCCTGGTCGCCTCACTGCTGACCATGGGTATTGCCACGTTCCTTATTGGCTGCCTGCCCACGGCCAAGGTGGACGGCTGGGAATTCTGGGCCCCGGCCCTCCTCGTGGTGATGCGCTTTGCCCAGGGCCTGGCCCTCGGTGGCGAGTGGAGCGGCGCGGCCCTGCTGGCCACCGAAAACGCCCCCGCCAACAAGCGCGCCATCTACGGCACGTTCCCGCAGCTCGGTGCGCCCATCGGCTTCATCATTGCCAACGTGATCTTCCTCGTGGCCAGCTACACCTTGTCGCCGGAAGCGTTCCTGGCCTGGGGCTGGCGGGTTCCGTTCCTGATCAGTGCCGTCATGGTGATCATCGGCCTTTACGTCCGCCTGAAGCTGATCGAAACCCCCGCCTTCACCAAGGTCCTCGAGTCCAAAGAGGTGGCCAAGCTGCCCCTGGCCAGGGTCTTCAAGACCAGCTGGCGCCAGCTCATCCTGGGCACGTTCATCATGCTCGCCACCTACGTGCTCTTCTACCTGATGACCACGTTCACGCTGACCTACGGGACCCGCGCCGCCACCTTGGACGCCGCCAGGGCTGCAGCAGAGAAGGCCGGCAAGCCTATGTCTGAAGCAGCGGCTGCTGCGTTCGTCCCGGGCCTGGGATTTACGCGCAATGACTTCCTCTGGATGCTGATTGCCGGCGTCGTGTTCTTCGGTATCTTCACCCTCGTTTCCGGCCCGCTGGCCGAGAAGTTCGGCCGCCGCAAGATGCTGCTGGCCGTGACCGCCGGCATCTTTGTGTTCGGCCTGCTGTGGGTCCCGCTCTTCAGCAGCGGCTTCGTGGGCACCATGGCCCTGCTCATCATCGGCTTCTCGCTGATGGGACTGACCTTTGGACCCATGGGTGCCATCCTGCCGGAACTCTTCCCCACGAACGTCCGATACACCGGCTCGGCCATCAGCTACAACTTCTCCAGCATCCTGGGCGCAGCGGTGGCACCGTTCATCGCCGTCTGGCTCTGGGAAATGGCCAAGGGCAGCCCCGTGCTGGTGGGTGTCTACCTCACGGTGATGTCGGTGCTGACGCTGTTCGCCCTGTTCGTAAGCAAGGAAACACGGGACCTGGACTACGAAAACAACGTAGCCTGACGCTCCGGCGTCGTTCATTCCAACCCGGTTGCTCACAGAAATGCCCGGCGTGTTCCCCGTTATTCCGGGGAGCGCGCCGGGCATTCCTGCGTCCGGGACCAACCATTTGGGCAGGAGCGTACGACGGCGGCTCTCGCCACCCGTCCGAAGGCTCACCCTGCGTAGCGGGCCACGAAGTTCTTCAGGATGGTCATGGGCTCGGTCGCGCTGAATCCGCGGGCGGACGCCATCAGCTCCTCGGCGGACTCCGGCGGAAAGTAACCGGCATGGCGGTAGATATCGATGCGGGTGACCAGGCCTTCGACGTCCAGTTCGGGGTGGAACTGGGTGGCATACAGGTTCTGTTTGATCCGGAACATCTGGACCGGGCAGGCCGGTGAGGACGCGAGCAGCGTGGCGTGGGAAGGCAGCGTGGTGCAGGCCTCCTTGTGGCCGGTGAAGGCAGTGAACCGGGCCGGCATCCCGCGCAGGACAGGATCCACGAGGCCGGCGTCCGTCAGTTCGATCTCCACGCCGCCCAGGGGTTCGCCGAAAGTCCTGTCGATGACGGCACCCTGGTGCGTTCCCAGCGTGCCCACCCCGTAGCAGGCACCGAGGAATGGAAAGTCCTGGCCCACAATCAGGTCAAGCAGCCCGGCAAGCTCCCGCTCCACGCGATGTTGGGTGGCACTTTTCCGGTCCGCAGGATCGCTGGACGTGAAAGGGCTGCCACCCACAATCACGCCGGAGAACGCAGCCAGGTCCAGTTCCGGCAGGGGACCAACCTCCAGCCGGATGCGGTGGAGCTGTTCCGGCGCCAGCCCGCAATACCTCAGGTAAGCGGCGTATTCGTCCTCGGCAGCGGCATCTTCGGCCCGGGAGGCCAGGAGCAGGAAAGGCTTCACACGCTAAGTGTGCCCGCGGCCCCTACTGAACGCCAGAGTGCCGGTCAAAAGCCCCGGCAGGGTGTCAGTGCCCGGCCGGTTCACCCTCGGCCTGCGCCAGGGACCGCCGGGACTGCGGGCGTGCCGCCGGGTCGGCGTGCCGGTGGACCAGCTTCCAGTACCCTTCTTCGCGGCGGAAGACACTGGTCACCCGGAGTGCGAACTCCTCCGTGAGCGAGGCACCCTCCAGCCGGGCCCGGAAATGTTCCGTCTCCACCAGGTAGGCGGTGTCCCTTGCGGTGTAGGACGTGATGGTGTCGAACCCCAGCATCTCACCGTCCTGGAACTGCCTGGAGGCCTGGTCCAGGCGTGCGTCCACCTGGGCCCAGCCACGGGCAATGCCGCCGAATGGATTAGCCAGGGTGACGTCGTCGAGCCGTGAATACAGATCCTTGACCGGCCCGGGATTACCGCGGGTGATCTCCGGAACGGCCAGGTGGTAGCGGGCAACTTCTTCTTCGAAACTGGGTGCAAGCATGGGTGCCTCCGGCGCGTCTAGTCTTCGATGCTGGCGATGACGGCGCCGGCGGCGATCGTTTCGCCGGCCGCGGCGCCAAGGCCGGTGACGGTCCCGGAACGGTGCGCCGTCAGGGGCTGTTCCATCTTCATGGCTTCGAGCACCACAATCAGGTCACCTTCGACCACCACGTCGCCGTTGGCCACAGCCACCTTGACGATGGTGCCCTGCATCGGGGACGTCAGCGAATCGCCGGTGGCGGCTGCCGCCGCGCCGCCCGAGCGGAGGCGTTTCTTGGCCTTGCCGGCCTTCCCGCCGCCGGTGCCCGTGCCGATGGATCCAAGGGAGGCCGGCAGGACCACTTCGAGGCGTTTGCCGCCCACCTCGACCACCACGCGCTGGCGTTCCCCGGCGTCTTCAGCGGACACGCCCGTTCCGTCCTGTGACCAGGCGGGCAGATTGTTGACGAATTCGGTTTCGATCCAGCGGGTGTGGACCTTGAAGGGGCCGTCGGCGGGAGCGAAATCGGGGTTGGTGACCACGGCCAGGTCGAAGGGGATAACCGTGGGGATGCCTTCCACCACCATCTCCTCCAGGGCCCGGCGTGAGCGCTGCAGGGCCTGGGCGCGGGTGGCGCCGGTGACGATCAGCTTGGAGAGCATCGAGTCGAAGTTGCCGCTGATGACGTCGCCCTGCTCCACCCCGGAATCGATGCGGACGCCGGGGCCGGTGGGGTTCAACAGCCGGGTGATGGTTCCGGGGGCGGGCATGAAGTTCCGGCCCGGGTCCTCGCCGGTAATGCGGAACTCGATGGAGTGGCCGCGGAC
>JBDTQQ010000091.1:0-7702 GCA_039932075.1 Pseudarthrobacter sp.
GCCGGAACGGGACGCCGAGTTTGCGGACCACAATGATGTCCAGCGGCGCGTTGAGTGCTTTCGCAACCTCAGCGGCCACCGGAACGCCGCCCCGGGGAAGCCCAAGAATGATGACGTCCTCCCCACGAAACCGGTGCAGTTGCTGCCCCAGCCGCCGGCCGGCGTCGACCCTGTCCCGGAACTTATTCATCACGGACAACTTCCTTTGATTGCGGCCAACGGGCGCTATTCCTCCTCCGGAGGAGTTACCGGCGCAGCGGACCATGACATCCGCAGGATGAAGTGTCCGTCGGCGCTGTTCCGGGCGATGACCGCTCCAGCGTTGCCGGCCAGTTTCACGCCGAACTCAATTTCCATCTCCTCCGGCGCGAGTTCCCGCATGGCCTCCACCACTGCTTTGGCCGCCGGACGGACGCTGGCGAGCGCATCCTCCAGGCGCCGGCCGGCATCCAGGATTCCCTGTTCGTTCCGGGCCGGATGGTCCACACCGTAGCTGTTGTCGGCTACTTCGACGAGCACCGTTCCGGATCCGACTTCGTACCGCACTACCTCGGTCATGCCAAGCACCTTTCTCGTATGGCTCTTATGTGCCGGGATGGGGAAACCCGTGGGGAACGGTGGCCCGCCCGCCGTCAGCCGTGCGCAGCGACATAGTCGGTCAGGCCTTGGACGGTGGCCACCTGTGGGTAGTCACTTTCGGGGATGTCCACGCCCGTGGCGGTGGCAATGACCTCCACCAGATGCAGGAAGTCCAGGGAGTCGAGTTCGAGGTCCTGCCGGAGCCGGGCTTCACCCTCAAGGTCTTCCGGTTCCACGTCCGGCGCCACCTGTCCCATGGCCCGGCGCACTGCCGCCCCGGCATCCTGCTGATTCATAGTTCCTCCGGTTTCTGTAGCAGCTCCTCCAGCCGTGCGAGGTAGCGGGCTCCGCGCAGCCCGTCGCTGACCCTGTGGTCCGCGGAGAGGGTGGCGGTGACCACCGCGCGGATGCCCAGCATCCCGTTGTGTGCCCAAGGTTCTTCCCTTAGCCTGCCCAGCCCCACCATGGCCACCTGCGGCGGGTAGATCACGCCAAAGACGCTCTCCACCCCCAACTCGCCCAGGTTCGTGACTGTGAGGGTCGGATCGGCCATCTCGGCCCGCTGCAGCTTTCCCGCGCGTGCCCGGGCTACCACGTCCCGCAGCCGGTCCATGAGGGCGTCCACCGGAAGTGTGTCCGCGTCATGGATGGCCGGGGCCACGATCCCACCTTTCCGCAAGGCAACCGCAACACCGAGGTGTACGGACTGGCTGGGCCGGAAGCCGTCGTCGACATAGAAACCGTTGACCTCGGGCACGTCCTTGGCAGCGAGCGCAGCGGCCTTCAGCAAGAGGGCTGAAACGACCAACCGGGACGAAACGGGACGCTGCAGGTTCACGGACTGCATCCACGCGACGGAGGCGGCCATGTCCAACGTGGTGCTGAGGTAGTAGTGCGGGATGGTCTTCTTGGACCGGGACATCAACGCTCCAACAGCCCGGCGAAGACTGGCCTCACGTTCCCCGGCGCCTGACGGACGGGTTTCGGGCCCTGCGGCTTCCACGGGGGCACGGGCCCCGGCCAGGTCCGGTGGGGGTCCGGCAGGCCTTTCCGGCGCGGCAGGCTTTTCAGGTGCGGCAGGCTTGCCGGCCAGGAGAACGTCCGCCTCCGTGACAGCCCCGCCGGGCCCTGTTCCGGTTATCAAGGCCAGGTCCAGCCCCCGCTCGGCAGCAAGCCGCCGGGCGCGGGGCGATGAGCGCGTCCGTGCTCCCTGGCCGGGAGCCGACGCCGGGGGTGCGGCCGCCTGAACCTTGGGCGGCGCGGCTTCCTTGGCTTTTGGCGAAGCTTCGTCCACTTTGGCCGGCGCAACTTCCTCCACCTCCGGCGCGGGCAGGCCCTTGGCTGCGGCAGCTGCGGCGCGTTCCACGTCAGCGCGGGTCACCGCGCCGTTCCTGCCTGTGCCGCGGATCTTGTCCGCATCAACTCCCAGGCGGTGGGCGAGGTGGCGGGCCGGAGGTGAGACAAGGGGCGGGACAGCTGGTGACTCGGCAGCCAAAGCTTCCGCAGCCGCCGGTCCTGTGACTGCGGGCCCGGCAGCCGCACCATCATCCGGCGTCGGAGTGATCCGGGCCAGCGGAGTGCCGATGGGAACAGTGGCGCCCACATCCACGAGCAGTTCGGCCACAATCCCCTCTTCGAAGGTCTCCACGTCCATGACCGTCTTCCCGGTGTCCACAACGGCCACCACGTCGCCGCGGTGCACGTAATCGCCCGGCTTAACGAGCCACTCCACCATTTTCCCGTGGTCCATGTCCGCGCCAAGGGATGGCATCCGGAAGTCAGCCACTGGCGCCCGCCGCCTCCCGTGCCGCCCGGACGATCCGCTCAGCAGAAGGAAGTGCCGCGAGCTCCTGGTTCTTGGCGTACGGCAGCGGGATTTCGGCGCTGCATACCTGGCCCACGGGCGCGTCCAGGTCATAGAAGGCGGCTTCGGTAATACGTGCGCTGATTTCCGCCGAGAGGCTGCCGCTGCGCCACCCCTCATCCACCACCACGGCTCTGTGCGTCCGGCCCACTGTCGCCAGGACCGCTGCCTCATCGAGCGGACGCAGGACGCGCAGGTCCAGCACCTCGGCGTCGATGCCTTCCCCTGAAAGCTGCTCGGCGGCGTCGAGCACTGCCGGAAGGGTCCCCCCGTAGGTGATGAGGGAAACGTCCTTGCCCGGGCGCCGGATGGCGGCGGTGGAAATGTCCACCGGTCCGGCGTCGTCATCAAGGTCACCAGGCACGTTGTAGAGCGTTCCGTGTTCGAAGATCAGCACCGGGTCCGGGTCCTGCAGCGCCGTCCAGAGCATGCCGCGCGCGTCCTCGAGGGTGGCCGGCGCGAGGATGCGCAGGCCCGGAATGTGCGCGTACCAGCCCTCCAAACTGTGGGAATGCTGGGCGCCCAGCTGGCGCCCCGCCCCGGTGGTCATCCTGATCACCAGCGGGACGTTGAACTGCCCGCCGGACATGTGCAGGAGCGTGGCAGCGTTATTCACGATCTGGTCCAGGGCCAGCAGGCTGAAGTTGACGGTCATGATCTCCACGATGGGCCGCATCCCGCCCAGGGCGGCACCGATGCCGGCTCCCACGAAGCCGGATTCGGACAGAGGAGTGTCCCGGATGCGTTCGGGTCCGAATTCCTCGAACAGGCCCAGGCTGACGGCGTAGCAGCCGCCGTAAGCGCCCACGTCCTCCCCCATGAGGAAAACCCGGTCGTCACGCTTCAGGGCATCCCGGATGGCGGCCCTGATGGCTTCCCGGTAGGTGGTTTTCATTCCGGGCCCCGTTCGCTGTAGACGAACCGGGTGAGTTCTTCCACGGGTTCCGGCGTCCCGGCCTCGGCGAATGCGACGGCCTCCGCCACCTCGGCATCGGCATCCCGCTGCAGCTCAGTCCACTGCGCCTCGGTCAGGTGGCCCACAGCCTCGAGGGCCTCGCGCAGCAGGTTGATCGGGTCCCGTTCCTGCCAGTGGGCGACTTCCGTCTTCTCACGGTAGCGCTCGGGATCAAACATGGAGTGCGGGCGGAAACGGTAGGTCCGCAGTTCCAAGAAGTGCGGACCGGCGCCGGAACGGACCGCATCCACCGCGCGGCGGGCAGCTTCATGGACAGCCAGCGCGTCCATCCCGTCCACCGCCCACGCCGCCAGTTCGTAGCCGGCGGCTTTCAGTGCAATGTCCGTCTGGGATTCGGAGCGGCCCAGGGCGGTGCCCATCGCGTACAGGTTGTTCTCGCAGCAGAAGAGCACCGGCAACTGCCACAGGGCGGCCAGGTTGAGGCTCTCGTGGAATTCACCCTCAGCGACGGCTCCCTCGCCGAAGAAGCAGGCCGTCACCCGCGCGCGTCCGGCCATCTTGTCCGCCAGGGCAAGGCCGACGGCGAGGGGCAGCCCACCCGCCACGATCGCGTTCCCGCCGAAAAAGCGAGTCCCGGCGTCGAACAGGTGCATTGACCCGCCGCGCCCGCGGCAGCAGCCTTGGACGTAGCCGTACATCTCGGCGAGGATGGCGCCGGCAGGGACGCCCCGCAGCAGTGCGTGGCCGTGTTCCCTGTAGGTTGCGACGACGGCGTCCTCGGCTTCCAGGGTATCCAGGACACCCGCGGCCACGGCTTCCTCGCCGATGTAGACGTGCAGGAAACCGCGGATTTTCGCCTCGCTGTAGAGTTCGACGCATTTTTCCTCGAGACGCCTCACGCGCACCATCTGGTGCAGGAGGTGCCTGGCCAGGCCGGCTTGGGCCTCGGCTATGTGCTCGGGCTTGCCGGTCATCGTGGCTCCGCGGGGGTTTCGATGGTGGAGGTGTCGCCTTCGGGAAGCCCCAGTTCGCGGGCCTTCAGGAGGCGGCGGAGGATTTTTCCGCTACGGGTTTTCGGCAACGCGGTGGTGAAGTCAAGCAGGCGCGGGGCGACGGCGGGGCCAAGCCGCTTGCGGGCAAAGCCGATGATGTCCAGGCGAAGCTCTTCGGACGGCTCCCATCCGTTCCGGAGTTCAACGAATGCCTTGACCACTTCCCCGGCCACCGGGTCCGGGACCCCGATCACCCCGGCCTGTGCCACCGCTTTATGCTCCATCAATGAGCTCTCCACCTCGAAGGGGCCAATGAGGTGGCCGGAGGATTTGATGACGTCGTCGCCGCGGCCCACGAACCAGTAATACCCGTCCGTGTCCCGTTTGGCGATGTCCCCGGTCAGGTACCAGCCGCCAGCGAAGCAGCGGCGGTAGCGTTCCTCTTCATTGAGGTAACCACGGAACATTGATGGCCAGCCGGCCCGGAGGGCGAGTTCGCCCATGGTGTCAGGTTCCGCAACCAGTACCGGTTCACCGTCCCGGATCACCGGCTTACCGTTGTCATCCCGCTCCACCAGGGCCACCTCCACCCCCGGCAGCGGCCGCCCCATGGAGCCGGGCCGGATTTCCATGGCCGGGAAGTTGGCAATCATGATGCCCCCGGTTTCGGTCTGCCACCAGTTGTCGTGCACCGGATGGCCAAAGGCCTCCTGGCCCCAGACCACCACCTCGGGGTTGAGCGGTTCGCCCACGCTCGCCACGAAGCGCAGCGCGGAAAGGTCGTGGCCTGCAGCGCGCTCCGCGCCGGCTTTCATCAGCATCCGGAGTGCCGTTGGGGCGGTGTACCAGACCGTGACGTGCTGCTCAGCGAGGGTCCGGTACCAGCGGTCCGCGTCCATCTCCTCCTCATCCACAATGGTGGTCACGCCGTGGACCAGTGGCGCGATCACTCCGTACGATGTGCCGGTGACCCAGCCGGGGTCCGCCGTGCACCAAAAGATGTCCTCGGGGTGCAGATCCAGCGCGAACAGGCCTGTCGCGTAGTGCGCGGTGACGGCCTCGTGCACGTGGATGGCACCTTTCGGTGTGCCGGTGGTGCCGCTGGTGAAGTGCAGCAGTGCCATGTCCTCGCCCCGGGTGGCGGCCATGTGGCTGTGTTCGGGGGCGGCGCTCATGAGTGCCGCCAGGTCGAGTGTCCCTGGTTCCGGGTCGCCGTCGGCGTCGATCAGAAGGACGTACCGGAGGTCCGGCAGTCCGTCCCGGATCTGCCTTACTTTTTTGCGGTAAAGGGCCCGGGTGGTCACGAGTGCACGCCCCGATCCCAGCTGAAGACGCTGCCGCACCGGTTCCGGCCCGAACGCCGAAAACAGCGGGCAGAAAACACTTGCGTTCTTGAGGGTTCCCAGGACCGCCACATACAGCTCCGGACTGCGGCCGGTGAGGGAAAAGGCGCGCTCCCCGCGGCCGATCCCCAGTTGCGTCAGGACGGCGGCAAACTGGTTGGTCTGCTTTGAAAGCTCTGCATAACTGATGGCATGGCTGGAGCCGTCGGCCCGGATGAACCGCAAGGCCTGATGGTTGGCACGCGGACCGGTCGCATGGCGATCCACTGCCTCGTACGCGATGTTGAGGCCGCCGTCGGGAAGCCCGGAAAGCGCGGCGCGGGCATCCGTCCAGGAAAACCGGCTGCAGGCCGTTTCGTAGTCCGACAGGTTGGGGGTGACAGGGAATGCCTGGACATCCTTGGAGATCCGGGGCCAGCGCGCAGATTGGGTGGTTCCTGCCGTCATGTTCCCATCTGACGCCCTGCCGGGTGGCGTGACAAGGGTAGAAAGTCCCCCGGAAATGAGACGCCCTGCGACGCTCTTTGACCGATGAAATGAGACGCTCCGCCCTTCATCCGGTGCAGCGCCTGCATGAACGTCTGCCCCGTTTATGAGCGCACCGGCGGCCACGCCTACGGCTCCACCTATCCCGGACCGATCGGGGCGATCCTCTCCCCGCTGATGACCGGCATCCAGGCCGAGGCGAACAACTCTCTGCCCTACGCCTCCTCGCTCTGCGGGGCCTGCTACGACGCCTGCCCGCCGCTCCAAGTGCACGAACGCAGCATGAGAGGTCAGCGTCGACTAACGGCTGATGGCTGCACACCCCCAAATCCTGCATCCAAGACCAATGACCTGCGCACCGTCAGCGAATTCATCGTAGGAACACCATCAGGATGAGGACCAGGACCACGGCCCCGAGGAAATCTGATCAGCGCCCCCTTCATCAGCCGCCGCGCTTTTGGCGACAGCGATTCATTCGCCTTCACCGACAGCTTCCATCTTCGGCTCTGTTCCGGGAGGGGCCAGTCCGTCCGTGCCAGGGATACCGGCTTGCCGATCAGATCCGGCTGGTCAGAACTGCCTGGCTTACTTCCTTGATCGCTGCACGACCTTGATGCCGCGGGACCGGCCACGCTGCCTTTGAAAACGGTCGTGCGCCGCCAGGCTCTTTCCTGTCCGCTGAGGATTTCCAGTCTCATATGCACGCCGCGGGGAACCGAAAAGACGCCGTGCTATTAGGATCCAAGCTCGTGGACATCTGTGCGTCATCGGCCCGGGTTCGGGTCGCGGACATCTTTTTCGCCGATATCCGCAGCGCCCACAAGGGCGGCCGCGGGCGAGTGCGTCGGCTCGTCCGAGCGGACACAGAGTTCCGGGTGGTGCAGGTCCAAGGCGGGGCGTTCGGAGCGGATGCGCGGCAGCGATGTGAAGTTGTGCCGCGGCGGCGGGCAGGAGGTGGCCCACTCCAGCGAGGCGCCGAAGCCCCACGGGTCATCCACCTCAACCTTTTCGTTGCTGCGCCAAGTGATGTAGACGTTCCAGAAGAACGGGATCATCGAGGCACCCAGGAGGTAAGACGCGATGGTGGAGAACTGGTTCATCCACATGAAGTTGTCCTCCACCAGGTAGTCCGCGTAACGGCGGGGCATGCCGCTGACGCCGAGCCAGTGCTGGATGAGGAAGGTGCCGTGGAAGCCCAGGAACAGCATCCAGAAGTGGATCTTGCCGAGGCGCTCGTTGAGCATCTTGCCGGTCCACTTCGGCCACCAGAAGTAGAAGCCGGCGAACATCGCGAACACCACGGTGCCGAACACCACGTAGTGGAAGTGCGCCACCACGAAGTAGGTGTCCGAGACGTGGAAGTCCAGCGGCGGTGAGGCCAGGATGATGCCGGTCAGGCCGCCGAAGAGGAATGTGATGAGGAAGCCGATGCTCCACAGCATCGGGGTTTCGAAGGTAAGGGACCCCCGCCACATGGTGCCGATCCAGTTGAAGAACTTCACGCCCGTAGGCACCGCGATCA
>JBDTQQ010000092.1:0-7672 GCA_039932075.1 Pseudarthrobacter sp.
TCCCGAACGAGTTCGCCTCCCTCGGAGCCGACGGCTTCGGCTTCTCCGACACCCGGGCCGCCGCACGCCGCTTCTTCAAGAACGACATCCACTCGGTAGTGGTCCGTTCCCTGCAGATGCTCGCCCGCCGCGGCGAGGTCGACGCCCAGGCCCCGGCCCAGGCCATCGAGAAGTACAAGCTGCACAACGTCAACGCCGGCACCACCGGCAACGCGGGCGGCGACTCCTAGCAGTACTTTGTTAGGTTGATACGCGTTGTGGGGTCTGCGGTGGGGGCAGTATCCGAGCCAGGCGGCAAGAACTTGTTGGAGCTCTTTGAGGATGCCGTAGAGGCTCAGGCTGCCGCAGGTGCTTTTGGGCGGGTGAGCCACAGCCGGGTGATGAACGGGTGTGCTGCGGTGACGAGGGTGACGTGGCGGTGCCAGCCGGGAGGGTTCTGCCTTCGAAGTGGGCCAGGCCAGGCCCGGTTTTGAGTTCGGGGTAGTCGTGCTCGATACGCCACCGCATTTTGGCCGGACCAGGGTCTTGGGGTGTGTGTCGGCGGGCAGGGAAGAGAGCCCGTAATCGGTCGGTTCGGCTGCGCCGGCCGGCCATTCGCAGATCATCCATTCATCGGGCAGCGGGCCGCCGGATGCGCACGGTGAGGAACTTCGATGTCATCGAGGGGAGCCGGTTACCCGGGCCGGTTTTGTTGCCCCTGCGCCAGGTGCCTTGCCCCCAACGGCGGGGAACGCAGACCAGCGGTCCTGGCCGGAGCCTTCGGGAAATATCCGGACATCGCAGCCACCTCAACGAGTTCGGCCGGACAGCCTGGCCGGGGGTACGCATCTGTGCCGCAGTGTGGAGCGAGCCGGCCGAGAATCCGTGGGCCATCACCATTATGGGGCGATTGGCCGGCATGTGGAGCTGCTGCCACCTCCTCCGGGCGCACCGGGACTGTTCCGCTGCGCAGCCGCGGGTTTTATGGGGAAAGCCTTCGCCGAGGCTGGGCTCACAGACATCGCGGAAGAGGAAGTAACCACAGACACGGTCCTGAACTACCGGAGAGGTACTGGGAGGTCATGACAGAGATCGCTGCCCCGGGGCTGGCCCGGGCTGACCGCTCCGGCCGGGAGCGCATCCGCGCCGAGGTCCTGGACCTGGCCCGGAAGCATATACACGACGGCGCCGGCAGACTCGCATCCACGGTCACGATTGTGGTGGGAAGCAGAGCTCAGGCGCCACCGCGCACACCGGCAGCGCGCCCGGGCCGGACTCGGACTCTTCGCCGGCGACTCGATGGCTTGCGGGCACGCCCGCGGAGGAGAATGTCCTCAACACGTTGAAGGAGCTCCCCATGGCAATGAACCTGACGTCCCGCCACCTCTTCGGCCCCGGGCCGGGCAATTGCTATCCGGAAGTGACCGCGGCATTGGCACATCCCGTGATCGGGCACCTGGATCCGGTGTTCATCGAGCGGCTGGACAACACCTGCGGAGGCCTCCGGAAGGTGTGGGGGACGGCCAACGCCAGGACCCTGCCGCTGAGCGCCACCGGGTCCGGGGGCATGGAAGCGGCGTTCGTGAACACCGTGGAGGACGGTGACGTGGCCGTGGTCGCGGTCAACGGGCTCTTCGGTGAGCGCATGTGCGAAGTGGCCCGCCGCTGCGGTGCCGTGGTGGTGAGGGTGGATCACCGGTGGGGCCAGCCTGTCGACGTCGAACGCGTCCTCGAAGCGCACCCGCATCCCAAGGTGATCGCGGCGGTGCATGCCGAGACCTCCACGGGCGTGTTGTCCGATGTCGCCCCGCTGGGGCGCATGAAGGGCGACGCCCTGCTGATTGTTGACGCCGTGACGTCCATAGGCGGGCTGGAGCTGCTCGCCGACGACTGGGGGATCGACGTCGGCTATGCCGGAACGCAAAAGTGCCTGGGTGTGCCGCCCGGGTTGTCCCCGTTCACCGTGTCCGACCGTGCGTTTGAGCGGCGGGTCAAGGATCCACGGTCATGGTACCTGGACATCGGCCTTCTCGGGGGGTACGCAGGGGCCGCGAGCGGCAGCGGCAGGACGTACCACCACACCGCTCCGGTCACCATGATCGCGGGGCTCGAGGCGGCCCTGGACCGGATCCTGAACGAGGGGCTCGAGACCGTTTGGGCACGCCACCGGGCAGCCGGGGCAGCCTTGCAGGCGGGGCTGCAGGAGCTGGGGCTGACGCTCTTCGCCGCGGAAGGGCACCGGTTGCCGAGCCTCACCACCGTGAACGTGCCCGACGGCGTTGATTCGGCTGCCGTCCGCCGTTACCTTTTGGAGAACTTCAGTATTGAGATCGGGGCCGGGGTGGGCACGTTCGCGTCAACGGTCTGGCGGATCGGCACCATGGGCCCAAATGCGGACAAGGCAACCGTGACCCTGGTGCTCGGGGCGCTTGAAGAGGCCATGGCGAAGGCCTGAATGCGGTTCCCCTTCCTGTGGACGCTCCCTCACCTTTCAAGAAGCGGGGAGGCTACTAGAGGTGGCGCAGGTAGCTGGCGGGGGCGTCGAGGAAGTCTTTCCAATTCGTCACCGGATCCAGGTCCTCCCACTCTTCGGCGCGGAGCCCCCACTCACCCACTTCATAGATGCGGGCCCCTGGCAACGAGGCCAGAAGCGGTGAGTGCGTGGAGAGGATGACTTGGGAACTCCTCGTGGCCGGCAGCTCCTTCAGGATGCCCAGAAGCGCCAGGCATCCGGAAAACGGGAGGGCTGATTCCGGCTCGCCCGACACCCACAGCCCCTGGGCCCCGGAATCTGTCCGGAGCCAGGCCCGGGAACGATTCACCGTGGGACATCTCCGCGCGTAGGAAGTAGCCCCGCTGTGTGGCACTGACGTTCTTCACAAACTGCAGATGGTCGTGGAGCCCGGCACGGTCGTTGCAACTCCCAAAAGAAGTCTGGGTGTTGCAACTGTGACCGCCAGAACATAATCGGAATAGGGGCCTCAACGGTTCGTTCGCGCTTGGAGGTCAGTTCTGGCACATCTCATCCGAGATCGCCTGGGCTGCTTCCCGCAGCAGCGGCACGGCCCGCTCGGCAAAGGACTGGTCCACGCGGGACACGGGCCCGGATACGGAAATGGCCGTCGGTGTGGGCGCGTTGGGGACCGCCATGGCGAAGCAGCGCACGCCGAGCTCCTGCTCCTCCTCATCGATGGAGTAGCCGCGTTCGCGGATCAGGTTCAGGTCCAGGAGGAGGGAGTCGATGTCGCCGATGCTCTTTGGCGTGGGCGTGGGCATCCCTCTGCGGCCGACAATTCCGCGGACCACTTCGTCGTCCAGCTGGGCCAGGATGGCCTTTCCGACGCCGGTGGCGTGCGTATGGGCGCGGCGGCCCACCTCGGTGAACATCCGCATGGAGTGCAGGGACGGGACCTGGGCCACGTAGATGACCATGTCCGAATCCAGCACGGCCATGTTGGCGGTCTCTCCCAGCCGGTCCACCAGTGACTTGAGCTGCGGCCGGGCCAGGGCACCGAGCTGCTTGTTGGCGCCTTCGCCAAGCCGGATCAGTCGGGGGCCCAGTGCGTAGCGGCGGTTGGGCAGCTGGCGGATGTAGCCCAGCGTGACCAGGGTGCGCAGCAGGCGGTGGATGGTGGGCAGCGGCAAATCTGTGGAGGAGGAAAGCTCACTGAGCGTGACGTCGCCACCGGCATCAGTTATCAGTTCCAGAAGTTCAAAGACGCGCTCAACGGACTGCACGCCTCCGCGGGCTTTTTCAGCCATAACGTGGTCTCCTGCTGGCTCGGTCCGACAACTCTTATCCACATCGTGAAAGAAGGCTTGGGATCCAAAAATATAGCACCGCTATGGCCCGTCAACCCCCGCCGAGGGTTGTATTTCCATTCCATAATACGAAAACATATATGTAGATCGTAGGCTCAAGGATGAGCCCTATCAGGAGGACATTCAATGGCGCACCCGAGCCCCGGAAATTCGATCACCTTGCGCGTGGAGGCACCATCCAGCGTCACGGCCACCAGCGAGCTTGCCGCTGCCGTGGGAGCCGCTGGCGCGGCCCTCACCGCTCTGGACGTCACCGAGTCCCACCACGAGACCCTGGTTGTTGACGTCACCTGCAACACCACCGACGACGACCACGCCAACCGCGTCAAGGATGCCCTCAACGCGCTCGACGGCGTCAAGGTCCGCCACGTTTCGGACCGCACCTTCCTCATGCACCTCGGCGGCAAGCTCGAGGTCGTCCCCAAAGTGACCCTGCGCAACCGCGACGATCTCTCCCGCGCCTACACTCCCGGCGTCGCGCGCGTCTGCCTGGCCATCGCCGAGGACCCGGCAGCCGCCCGGAACCTGACCATCAAGCGGAACACCATCGCTGTGGTCACCGACGGCTCGGCCGTCCTGGGCCTGGGCAACATCGGCCCCGCAGCTGCGCTTCCCGTCATGGAAGGCAAGGCTGCCCTGTTCAAGCAGTTCGCCAACGTCGATGCCTGGCCGGTCTGCCTGGACACCCAGGACACCGAGGAAATCATCATGATCGTCAAGGCCCTGGCCCCCGTCTACGGCGGCGTGAACCTTGAGGACATTGCGGCCCCGCGCTGCTTCGAAATCGAGAACCGGCTCCGCGCGGAACTCGACATCCCGGTCTTCCACGATGACCAGCACGGCACGGCGATCGTCACCCTTGCGGCGCTGACCAACGCCCTGCGCGTGGTCGGCAAGAAGCTCGCCGAGGTCCGCATTGTGGTGTCCGGCGTGGGCGCGGCTGGTTCGGCGATCATCCAGCTGCTCAAGGCGCAGGGCGCGCGGCACATCGTGGCCGCCGGCCGCTCCGGAGCCATCCACTCCGGCGAGGAGTACAGCGATGATCACCGCAGCTGGATCGCCGCGAACACCAATGAAGAGGGTTTCTCCGGAAGCCTGCACGAGGCACTCAAGGGCGCAGATGTGTTTATCGGTGTCAGCGCCCCGAATGTGATCGGCGAGGAGCAGGTGGCCTCCATGGCCAAGGACGCCATTGTGTTTGCCATGGCCAACCCCACGCCGGAAATCGACCCCGTCGTGGCGTCCCGGCACGCCGCTGTCGTGGCCACCGGACGCAGCGACTTCCCCAACCAGATCAACAACGTCCTTGCCTTCCCAGGGTTCTTCCGCGGGCTCCTGGATGCCGGCGCATCCGACATAACACCCGAGATGCTGGTGGCCGCCGCCGAGGCAATTGCCAACCGGGTAGCTGACGACGAGCTCAATGCCAGTTACATTATCCCCAGCGTCTTCGATCCGCATGTTGCCGCCGACGTCGCCGCCGCCGTGGCTGCTGCCGCAGCTTCAGGCGCAGCCTCCGCCGTTTAGCAAGGGACCCGGAACATGGCTATCACCGTCACAGACCCCCGGCCGATTGACCGTGCGGAGGAAATACTTTCCCCCAAGGCACTGGCCTTTGTGGAGGAACTCCACAAGCGGTTCGCCGGCACCCGCAGGGAGCTGCTGGCCGCCCGCGGCGTCAAACGCCAGCGGGCCGCCGATACCGGCAAGCTGGATTTCCTGCCGGAAACGCAGGACGTGCGCAACGGCGACTGGAAAGTTGCGCCGGCACCGGCAGCTTTGCAGGACCGCCGGGTCGAAATGACCGGCCCTGCCACTCCGGCCAAGATGGCGATCAACGCGCTGAACTCCGGCGCCAAGGTCTGGCTCGCTGACCTGGAGGATGCCAGCACCCCCACGTGGGCCAACGTCATCGATGCCCTCCTGAACCTTCGTGACGCCGCCACCGGCAGACTCAGTTACACCTCACCCGAAGGTAAGGAGTACACGCTCCGCACAGATGCTCCGCTGGCTGTTGTGGTGGCCCGGCCCCGTGGCTGGCACATGCCGGAAAAGCACCTGCTGATCGACGGCGAACCCGCCGTGGGGGCGCTGGTGGACTTCGGGCTGCACTTCTTCCACACCGCCAAGCAGCTGGTCATGAATGGCCAGGGCCCGTACTACTACCTGCCCAAGCTGGAGAGCCACCTCGAAGCGCGTCTGTGGAATGACGTGTTTGTGTTCGCGCAGGATTTCCTGGGCCTCGGGCAGGGTACGGTCCGCGCCACGGTGCTGATCGAGACCATCCCGGCCGCTTTTGAGATGGACGAAATCCTCTACGAGCTGCGCGACCATGCGGCCGGCCTGAACGCCGGCCGTTGGGACTACCTGTTCAGCATCATCAAGTACTTCCGCGACGCCGGCGAGGACTTTGTGCTGCCGGACCGTGCCACGGTGGCCATGACTGCACCGTTCATGCGTTCCTATACAGAGCTGCTCGTCAAGACGTGCCACCGCCGCGGCGCTTTTGCCATGGGAGGCATGGCCGCGGTCATCCCCAACCGGCGCCACCCCGAGGTCACAGAGGCGGCCTTCGAGAAGGTCCGCGCCGACAAGACCCGCGAGGCCAACGACGGCTTCGACGGCTCCTGGGTCGCCCACCCGGACCTCGTCCCCACATGCCGGGAAGCGTTCGACGCCGTGCTGGGCGATCCGGAAAAGGGAGGGCGCCCGAACCAGCTGGACAAGCAGCGCCCCGAAGTTTCGGTCACCGCCGGGCAGCTCCTGGACATTGCCTCGGCCAAAGGCCAGGTCACCGAAGCCGGACTGCGTCTGAACCTGTACGTCGCCATCGCCTACACCGCGGTGTGGCTGTCCGGCACCGGCGCGGTGGCCATCCACAACCTCATGGAGGACGCCGCTACCGCCGAGATCTCCCGCTCCCAGGTATGGCAGCAGATCCGCAACAAGTCGGTGCTCGCCGACACGGGCAACACCGTGACCCGCGAGCTGGTGGAACGCATCCTGGGCGAGGAAACCGGGCGTCTGCGGACCGAGTTCGGCGACGAAGCCTTCCGCCGCTTCTACGAGCCGGCCAGCAAGCTGATCGCGGAGATCTGCCTGTCCGAGGAGTACACGGACTTCCTCACCACCCCGGCGTACGAACTGGTGGGCTGAGGCATGGCAGCATCCCAGGCCCGCTCCGGTGCCCGGTCACAGCTGACGCCGTCGCTGTCCGGAGCCGACCTGGCCCGGATCGACGCGCAGCTCGTGGCCACAGACCGGCTGCTGGAGCAGAACTACCCGGGCGACGACGGATCCCGCCAGCCCGTGCACACCGTCTATGTCCCGGCGGACCGGTTCACGCCCACGTTCGCGGCCGACTGGGGCGCCCAGGCGCTCACGACGGCGGCGGCCCACGGGGGACTGGCCCGTCTGGGCGAGCTGCTGGGCCAGGACGCCGAGCTGGCTTCCGCCGTCGCATCCCGTGTGGAAGGCAAGCTGGGCAGCGAGCCCATCGAGGATCTCCGGCTGGACTTCGAGGACGGCTACGGGGACAGGGGCGACGACGCCGAGGACGCCGCCGCTGTTGCCGCGGCCTCCGCCGTGGCGACAGCCGTCGCTGCCGGTACCGCGCCGCCCTTCATCGGCATCCGTTTCAAGTGCTTCGAGGCGCCGACCCGGGCCCGCGGCCTGCGCACCCTGGACCTGTTTGTGTCCGGGCTGGCTGCTGCCGGCGAGCTTCCGGACGGGCTGATCCTCACGCTGCCCAAGGTCACCACGGTGGCACAGGTGCAGGCCATGGACTACGCCGTGTCCCGTCTTGAAGAGATCCATTCGCTGCCGCACGGGCGGCTCAGGTTTGAAGTGCAGGTGGAAACACCCCAGCTCA